>JANMHD010000428.1:0-4394 GCA_031374985.1 Coleofasciculaceae cyanobacterium OTE_70_metabat_329
ATAAAACTTTTACGCCTGATTAATGAGCTTGAATTAGTCCTGACATAAATAATAATAACTCTATATTTTCAAATATTTCTACTAACACTTTTATGCTACCTAGTGACTTATTAATTTATCGCCAAAATGGGGAAACCGTAGTTCCTAAATGTTTAGCGATCGATCACAGCCAAAAAGCGATCGCCACAGAGCTAATTACCTGCCTCCAACAACACTTAAATCATCCCCAAGGTAAATTAGATACCGCCCTTAGTGAGCTGGAGGGAGAAAAGCCTGATTTCAAGGTCTGGCGGGGCTTAGCGCATATTCTCAAAACTAGTTATGCCACATTTGAAGTGGTTAGCCCCCTAGAACCCCAGCTACTCAGGCAACGGGTATTTGCCGCAGCTAGTAGCATAGCCCCTAGTCCCCAGGGAGCGATCGCTGTGCTTGAAAATCTAGCAACTAGCCTCAGTACCGAACTAGAAAGACAGGTCTTGCTCCCAGAAATTAGCCAAGGACTCTACGCCGATCTCCCCGCCAATCGCCTCTTAACCCAATTCACAACTCCTACGGCAGAGCAGCTAATCGATCGCTACAATCTTTCCCAAACTCAAGGAATTTTTTACAAAGCTAGTGAAATTAAAATCCATGCTCATCGTAATGATCCGGGGGAATACAAATTACTATTTCGTTATCTAAAATTATTTCGGCTCATGGCGTACATTGAAGGAGATGCCGATCATGGCTTTACGATTACCATTGATGGGCCGACAAGCCTATTCAAAGAAACCCGGAGATACGGAGTAGATTTTGCCAAATTAATTCCTGCTTTGCTTCATGTAACTAAATGGGATTTAGTGGCAACTCTTCAATGGCAAGATGAATTTACGAAGAAAAAAAGACAGGGTAGATTCACTCTTAATGATCAATGCAATTTAGTTACTCACTATCCTCCCGGTAAGCCCTACGACAGTATGCTAGAGGCATCTTTCGCAGATAATTGGAGTAAGCTAAAAACCGAATGGCGGCTAGAGCGAGAAGTGGATCTAATTCCGATTCCCGGTAGTGTAATGATTCCCGATTTTCGCTTAGTTCATCCTGATGGACGAGATTATTTATTAGAGATAGTAGGATATTGGCGATCGACCTATCTCCAAAAAAAGTTTGCTCAAGTTAGAAAAGCTGAATGTAGTAATTTAATTTTGGCAATTTCCGAGCGCCTAAATTTAGAAAAAGCCGGAATTAAAATTGATCAAGTCCCTACAAAAATTATCTGGTTCAAAGATAAACTTTCTCCTAAAGAAGTCCTTAAGGTTTTGGATAGCCTGAATTAACGTGAGTTCGGGTTAACCCGGAACCCTCACCCTAGCCCTCTCCCAGAACGGGAGAAGGAACAAAAAAATTAGTCTTACTCCCCTTCGCCCCTTGTGGGAGAAGGGGTTGGGGGATGAGGGGAATTTTTTATCCCGAACTCACGTTAAATTAATACTTGCTAGACAGTGCATCCTAATAGGGCTTTGACAGAAGGAGCGATCGCTTGTCCAGATTATGCCCCCGCTAATAAA
Organism: Coleofasciculaceae cyanobacterium OTE_70_metabat_329; assembly: GCA_031374985.1. GTDB lineage: Bacteria > Cyanobacteriota > Cyanobacteriia > Cyanobacteriales > JAAUUE01 > JAAUUE01. The sequence continues at coordinate 1,548 of JANMHD010000428.1, forward strand.
CTAATGGTTCCCTGCTCCCAAATTTGTCAAAAAAACTGCCATCGGGATCTAAAAAATTGATGAGATATCGCCCGTTACTTTTTAGCAAATATCCTTATTCTACTTCGCAAGCACCAATACTTACCCAACTACTAGAACCATCTGCCCAGTGTTCTTTTTTCCAGATGGGAGCATTGTGTTTTAGGGTATCGATCGCCTGCTGACATGCTGCAAATGCCTCTCCTCGATGGGGACAACCCACCGCCACTAAAACACTAATCTCCCCAACTCTTAAATGCCCAGTCCGATGATGAATCACAACTCGATTTACATCTGGGTATTGGCAGCGTAAGTCTTGGGCAATTTGGCGAAATACATTGATTGCCATCGGTTCATAAGCCTGATATTCCAGAGAAACCACAGGCTTACCATCAGTTTGATTTCGCACCGTGCCACTCATCACTACGATCGCTCCATTTGCCGCATCATCCGCCAGTTGATAAACTTGCCCTAAATCCAAGGATGCGAAGGTAATTACAAAGCTATCTTTACTATCATTTTTATTATCTAAGAGAGGAGTAGGCTGGGAAAGTTGGGTAAAAGTCATTTGGCTTATTATCGTTAGCGAATAGGTTCTAGATTGTTACAGAATCTGAGTATATTCTTGATAGCAAAAGTCACAGTTAGTATCTGCACTGTAGCTTAAGCATCGGTGGGGGGATTTGTCACCCGTAAATTTGTCTCAATTTCTTTCCCTAAATTAGATTCTACAATTGCCAATTCAGATTCTCCTAAAATTGGAACAGTCTCTAGATTTGGCCTAAATATCTGCGAGAAGCTGCCACTAATTTTCTCCCGTTGATTAATTAGATAAATGCTCATAATAGTTAAACTTACCCCTGTCCATTGCAAAGGGCTAAGAACTTCTTCCAAAAGAAAACTACTAAATAGAAGGGCAAATACTGGAGTGAGAAAAGTCAAAGAACTTAAGCTGGTTAGATTACCCTTAGAAGCAAAATAGAAGAATAAGCCGTAGGCGATCGCACTCCCAAAAATTGTGGAATAACCCAAGGCAAAGCTATCAGACCATTGCAGATTAGTCCATTGGTGAGTTTCATAAATTGCCGATAGGGCAAACAAGGGCAAACCCCCCAGAATCATATGCCAGCCTGTTGCCATCACTGCATTCGTATTCTTACTAACATAGGGCATTAGGATAATTCCCACGGCCATAGATAGGGAGGCGAGGAGCATTAATAGTTCTCCATTATTAAAAAATCCCTGCCAACTAAAAGTTAGTCCTATATTTCCGCCATGAAAAATGCTCGACCATAGTTCCGGTGGCAACCCGATGAGACTAATGCCCATAATTCCTAGGAATAAACCCAACCAACCCCAAACTCCGATCACTTCCTTAAATAGCCATGCCGACATCAGAGCGATCGCAATGGGCTGGGAATCGATCATCACGCTGCCTAAGCCTGCTCCTGTCCGCTGCAAACCCTCGGCCAAAAAGCCCTGAAACATTGTTCCATCTACTAGGGCAAATAAGCTAATCCAGAGCCATGCTTGAATACCTTGGGGTTGTTTGGGTACAGTCTCTCCGGGGGAGAATCGCCCCCACAACATCGCTGCTACTAAGATCAAAATTCCTGCTGGCACAAGACGAGTTCCTGCCATAAATAGAGGAGTTGTATGATCGATCGTCCCTTTCATTGCCACCATTGATGTTCCCCAGAAAAAGAATGGGGCAATCAGGAGGAGTGAGGTAAAGCGTGACCCAAAGTTCAAACCGGGGAATTTTAACGACATAGCACAGAAATTATTTCTTAATGTTTATTTACATTACCCTAAAATCTTGAGGCTTACAAAAAAAAGGGCAGAATCAGCTAGGAAATTACTAGTTGATGCCGCCCCTCGATCGCTAAATTAAGAGAAGAACACTAAAAATAACTATAGGGCTTATTGCTATTTATTGTCAAGTGTATTGAGAATTTATAGCAATAATTGTGAGCTTAGGTAAGAGATGTAATTCTTTTCTGGTTTTAGGATTTTTGGCTTTGGTTCCATTGATTGGCAGCATCAGCGATCGCTTGGTCGACAGTTTTTTCTCCTAACATGGCAGCTTGAAGATTTTCATAGATCGCCTGTTGTAACTTCTTCGCATCCTTCATGGCAGGGACTAGTACCTCTGCCTCAGCTAACTGGGCAGCGCTCACACTCCTTGCCTGAGTAACAGCATCTGCCCCAGATTTAGTAGTGAGACTTTTTTGATATTGTTGGACAGATTCCACCGTGGAGGGCAACACATTGGCAGCTTCGGCAAAGGCTAGTTGATTTTCGGTATTGGTGACGTAGAGGGCAAACTTGAGGGCCCAATCAGGATTTTTTGAGTCTTGGGGAATCACTAAATTCATCACCGCCACATTCTTTTTGCCCGTAGTTCCAGTAATTTGAGGTGCAGCTGCACTAACTTTGGCAATATCAGGAGCATTGGTGGCGATCGTTTTCATAAACTCTGCTCCTGAAGACAAGAAAGCCACTTCCCCAGCTTGGTAGAGTTCGATCGCAGTCCGGTGGCCTTGAGTCAGAACATCCTTGGGTAATAAATTCTGCTTATACATATCCACCCAATACTGGAAAGCTGCCTTCCCCTCCGGAGTATTAAATGCTGCCTGCCCTTGGGCATTTACTAGTTTTACGCCCATCTGAACAAGGGATTCTAGCACTTCCCCAGAATCTTGGGGGACAAAGGTGACAAATATGGCCGATTTACCAGTTTTTTCCTTGATTTGTTTGGCAGCGATCGCTAATTCTGCATAGGTCTTGGGGGGTTGAGCAATCCCGGCTTTTTGCAGCAAGTCTTTA
>JANMHD010000494.1:0-1942 GCA_031374985.1 Coleofasciculaceae cyanobacterium OTE_70_metabat_329
AGGGGATATTTTCCCGCCCTAGTTAATTGTTTGACGTAGTGGAGGGCATATTTTTGTAATGCTTCATAATCTCCCCCCATCACACTGGGAGCCACCTCTGGGTTCACCTGCCAGATACCTTGAGTCACCTCATCAAAGGTAATCATGGTGGCAGCAGGAGTGGGGTGTTCCCAGTGTGATGGGGGGAGATTATGAAGCATTACAAAAGTATGCCCTCCACTACGTCAAACAATTAACTGCGGCGGGAAAGTATCCCTTAACTATTTGGCCTTACCACTCCATGCTGGGAGGCATTGGCCATGCCTTGGTGTCGGCCGTGGAAGAGGCGGTATTTTTCCATAATATTGCCAGAAATAGTCAAACTATATTTGAAATTAAAGGCAGCAATCCCCTGACAGAGAACTATTCAGTATTACGTCCAGAAGTTTTAGATGGAGAAGATGGCCGAGCGATCGCTACCAAAAATACTTCCCTAATTCAGAAATTGCTAGATTTCGATGTAGTGATCATTGCCGGGCAAGCAAAAAGCCATTGTGTCGCTTGGACGATCGATGACCTGCTAACAGAAATTACAGCCAAAGACCCCCAACTAGCAAAAAAAGTCTACCTCCTAGAAGATTGCACTTCTCCAGTAGTTGTCCCCGGTGTGATAGATTTTACAGATCAAGCTCAGGCGGCGTTCGATCGCTTTGCTGCTGCCGGGATGAATATTGTTCAATCTACCCACAATATTGCCGATTGGTAAGGATAGAAAGGCTTAATAACTAAACTATTAGGAGGGAAAATCAACTCATGCCGACAATTCTTTACAGTGGAACTAATTTTACAACCATCCCCAACATTGGTTTAGGGACACCTACAGGCAGAAAACTGGCTTATGGACAAATCCCCGTCCCTTCAATTGTACCTATTATTGGATTGGCAACTGGGGCAGGAACCGGAACCTTAAATACTACCATCCCAGCTATTCCCCCTCTTCCTAGCCCTTTAACTGGCTATGCCGGCTATGCAAACTTTGACCCCTTGACCTTAAGCTTACTCCCCTCTTTTACTACCCAACTAGATGCCCGCACTGGCTATAGTGTCGCCTTTACCCTCCAAATCATCTCGGAAACTAGTAATCCTAATCGAGCAGGGTTTAGCCTCTTAGTAATTAGCTCTAACCAAACTGGCGTTGAATTGGGATTTCGGACTAATCAAATTTTTGCCCAGTCTAGCAGCTTTTTAGAATCTAATAATTCCTTACTAAATACTACTACTAGCAGAAACTACACTTTGCAAGTGGTGAATGGACAATACACTCTTTTGGATGGAGCTACTCCCGTAGGTAGCCTAAATAACCAATCTTTGAATAATTATAGTAGCTTTAATCCCGCCCTTAGCAATCCCCCCCTGCCCTTCAATCCCTACACCACCTCCAACCTAATTTTCTTTGGGGATAACACCGATCAAGGTACTGCTAATTTTACAATTTCTAATATCAGCGTGAATGCTCTGCCCGTAGCTAATGCAGAAAGTTATCAAACACCTGCAAATACCCCGCTAAATATTCCTGTGGGCAGTGGAGTTTTGGCCAATGATAACGATGCTGATGCTGATCCTTTAGCCGCAACTGTGGTGACTCCTCCTAGTTTAGGGGTGTTGGCCCTTAACCCTAATGGAAGTTTTACCTATACTCCCAATGCGGGTGTGAATGCGATCGATACTTTTCAATACCGAGTAAATGACGGAACTGCCAACTCCAGAGACGTGGTGACAACTTCCATTACAGTGGGCAATCTCCCTGTACCCCTAAGTATTGATGTTCACAAACTATTACCTAATCCTCCGGCTCCGCCAACTCCGGCTCCCCTCATAGTTGGTACTCCTCCACTTAATCCAGAGACTCTTCTGCCACCAATTAATCTAGGGGATTTTGGATATCCAAATACTGGCGTGGGTA
>JANMHD010000505.1:0-21498 GCA_031374985.1 Coleofasciculaceae cyanobacterium OTE_70_metabat_329
GTTGATTCAGTTTGTGTAAAGTCCCATCATCTCGACATTGTAGGAAGTAGTGATAGACAGTTTGCCATTTGGGAAAGTCATGAGGCAGAAGTCTCCAAGAAATACCACCCATAAGGACGTAGAACAGAGCGTTAACAACACTTCGCAGGCCAGTAGAGCGGGGACGTCCACCGGGCTTTGCTTGAGGTAACAGAGATTGAATTAATTCCCATTGTGCATTTGTCAGGTCTGTTGGATATGATAGTGACATAAATTTTGTTGAAGGATTAGTTTATTTTCGAGCTTAATCCTTCTTTTTCTTTTTGGCACTTCCCTTTTCAGACATCCTCTTAATCATACAAATCATACAAACTGTATAACTTGTATAACAAAACTATGGCTATAAAATATATTTATCCTAAAAGGATGAAGGATGTCTGAAAAGTTTTTAGCGGTGGAAACCGCATTTACAAGAACAAAGTCTACCTTCATGGACTAAGGAAAATCGGTAATAGGGACATAATCTTAGCTAAAATTGATTACATTCATTCAGGTTATCTTCCCTTAGATTAATTATCTTATTACTATGCTAAACTCCCAAATGCCAGAATCTATGGATAATATTGCCCTCCAAGCCCACGAGGGCAGTGTGGCAGCAATTATTCAAATTCTGAATCAGCAACTTGCCCAAAGGGGAGTCCGGACTAGGGCAATTTTTGAAGATGGGGTATTGCAACTCCTTTGCGAGGCAGCCCAAGAAGAGCAATTAGAACAATCAAGTCTCATTAAAGAGGTGAAACAGACTCTAGAGGCACTTGCCCCCCGGAATATTCGCCGGGTCAACATCAACAGCCGCATCGTTCGAGAGCAGCAACTCCTATGGCTAGAGGAAATTAATCGTGACCCCGATAACCAAGTCCTCTGGAGCCAAGAGATTATTCTTGCTCGTCCAAATATTTTTAAGCAACTCTTAGGACAATCTCCCCATCAACAACTTATTGCGAATAAAAAAACTACTGATAAAAGACAAAACTTCGGTAAGGTGACATCCCGTCGTTGGCAAAGGGAAGAAAAAATGCCCACTTGGATGGGGATTCTGGGGGGGGTGGGTTTAACCGTGGTGGTCTTGGGGCTGGGTTGGTTAGTCTGGGATTGGTGGCGTTTATCAAATCAACAAAGTGTTAAATCTACTCCTAGTCTTGGAAGTCAAACTACTCCTGATACCTTCCCTCAAGCAGTATTTTTGGCAGAGGAGGCAGCTAAGGGCGGTCAGAAAGCGCAAACTGCGGCTCAGTGGTTAGATTTAGCAGCTAAATGGCAGAAAGCTTCAGACTTGATGGCACAGGTTCCCCCAGAAGATTCTCGTTACAATACAGCCCAGGCTAGGGTTAAACAATATCGAGAAAATAGTGAAATTTCTCTCCAACAGGCCCAAAATAGAAGATCGCTCCCACCGTCTCCGTAATTTCCCTTAGTACTCGTGATGTTAATTATAGATACCTGGTGAGATGATCACAGCTTCCTTAGCTTAAAGATCACTAAAACTCATCCAGAAGTATCACTTGTAACTGTGAAAAGTTAATTAATAATTAGAATCACAGTATAAATGCGAAACCAAAAGTTGGGATGGGGTGTTAAACACGTCAAAACCAAACCATTTTGAAATAATCAGTAATAATAGGGTGGAGATAGTGATGAGTAGGATTAGTGAAGTGGTGGATCAAGCTCTGAAAACAGGTTATTTGAGTTTGCAAGCGGAGGAAAATCTCCGGCGGTTACTCAGTGCAAAATATGATAAGCAGGATCTTTCAGCCTTTATGCGGTTGCAGCGAGCAGCAATGGCAGGATTAGTACAACAAGAGTCTCGATCGATCCTCATGGCTACTCTAAAAAATCAAAGCTCTTCTATCTCAGCCTAGGGGTTAACTGGGACAAACTCATAGCCAAAGCTAGTCCGGGTTCCTTTTTGGACTTTAACTAGTTGGATGGCTTGGTTGCGATCGCCCGAAGGCAGAAACTTAATTTCGTTAGCTGCTCCCGTTGCCTTAAAATCTGAAGAGCTAAGGGCTGCCTGCACTCCTTCACGAGTAGGACTTTTTCCCAAGGCCGCAATTAAAGAAGTAGTAGCATCAAAGGCCATGGCACTGCGCCAATTCACTTCACTACCCCATAGTTGGGTTGCCTCCTTCGGAAAACTAGCTTCTGGGTCTCCCAAAATATGCCATGCCACAGCTACAGTTAAGCCTTCTACTGATTGCTGACCAACTTTTAAAGTTTTACTATCATACATATCATCACCCCCCAACATCGACAGTACAGGGTTTGTATTAGCCTGAGCCACTTGCAGAGCTTGATCTAAGGATGACGTATTAGAAGCCAACATAAGTACTTCGGCTCCCTGATCTCTAGCCTCTTTGACTGCTTGACTAGCATTAAAGCCAGCAGAAGTTAGGTCAAATTCCTTCACGACTTGACCACCACTGCCAAAAATTGCTGTAGTGAAAACGTCTTTGATAGATTTACTATATTCACTTTGGGAGTTGAAAAATACTGCTACCTTTTGTTTTTTAAGATTGTTCAACATATATCGAGCAAGGGCATCCCCAGCAAAGCGATCGCTCGGCACAGTCCGAAACACATACTTACTCAACCCAGATATCTGCACAGCGGTACTAGTAGGAGAAATTAACACCAATTTGCCATCTCCATAAACCTTCCCAGCAGCTAAAGTAACCCCACTACTAAAATTACCAATCACTCCCAAAACTTCAGAATTACTAATCAACTTCTGGGCAACAGCTTGAGCTACATCAGCTTTATTTTGATCATCTGCAATAATGATTTTTAAGGGAGTTCCATTAATCCCTCCAGATTGATTTACTTGATTTTGCGCCTGAGCCACTCCCCGGAGAATTTCTTGCGCAACATTAGGATCAGATATCATCGGCACAGAAACAGCTATAGTAAAGGATTTATTTTTACCAATTTTGGCATTATTGAGATAAATCAATACCTCTGGATTATTTTTATTTTTAGCTAAAGCAGCACTAAAGCCATTAACTGCTCTGCTATAATCTTGCAGAAGAAAGTCCTTAGTAGCAGCCACTATTTCTGGAGTGTTAGCACCAAAAGACATACTTCCTTCACTGAGAACTACTGATGCTGACGATGTTGAATTAGAATTAGTATTGCTATTACTATTGGAATTACTATTACTAGAGTTAGTGTTATTAGAGTTAGTGTTATTAGAGTTAGTGTTATTAGTATTTGAGGTATTAGTATTACTAGAGTTATTGCCAGAATTAAATCCCCTATTAAACAATAACCAAGCACCACCGCCCAAAATACCACCAGTTACTAAAAAAGATAATACTAGAGCCACCGTTTCATTTTTTTGAGACATAATTGTAAAACCTTTATAATCTTGATAAGTTTCAATTTTATTGATTATCAAACTTATTATATATTCTCTTTTTATAATCTAATTCTACTTAATTTGTTTTTTGATTTAACATATCAATAACAGCTACTTTCAGCAGAGGAAGATCAGGAATAGTTGACCATAAAACCTCAATATCTATTTGCCAATATTCGTGAATTAATATATTTCTCATGCCACTGATTGATCTCCAAGGTATTTCTGGATAAAGTCGCTGTTGCTCATCAGGATTTTTTTGACAGCTTCGCCAACAATTTCTAATAGTTTGACTACTGCTAGAACTTTTGTCCTGTCTGACTGGAAATCATCAAAACTGATGCCATCAATAAAAGATTCAATTTCAGTTATGGCATCTAAAATATCCTGTAAAAATTCTTGATAGCTACGCTTCATCTTCATATAGGAGTTGCCTCTGCTAAGACACGCTCCCGAATCCGGGGCTTTAATCCGTTTCTAGTGACAATATCTACCTTCATCTCAAGGAGTTCGCTTAAATAGTCTCTGAGATCTACTAGTTTCAGGAGGCTGGGGGCAGTTTCATAGTCAACCAGAAAATCAACATCGCTAGATTCTGTTTGCTCTCCTCTAGCATAGGAACCAAATATCCTAAGATCACTAATCTGGTAGGTATCGCACAGGATTTTTTTTTGTGGAGATAGGATTTGTCGTAGCTCTTCAAGAGTTTTCATGATTTTCTCCTAGTAATTATTTTTAGACTATACGAGAAATAAGTTGATAAATTAGGCGGAAGATAGTTGTCATAGCTACGCAGGCGGCACCTCCCATCAAAGAGAAAAATAAAATATTTGTTAAGGAAAATATCCCCATAAGTGTCGGGAAGATAAGCATTATTCCTAGGGTAATTCCCATGATAATTGCTAAATCCCAATGCTCGATCGTCTTCCTATAAAGCAAATAAACTAACCCACCAACAATCATCCCTCCTATACCCATACTAATAGCTGAATTAGGTAAAAGACTACTGATAATAACAAATATTAAAGGAGATTGAAAACCTACAAAAGCTGAATTACTAAGGGTTTCTAGTAAGGAGAATCTGGGAACTCTGGTTACTTGGGAAGAGCTGGTTAAATTAGGCACTGGAGAAGTGGAAGAAATTGGAGCAGGAATGGCTGGAGGTTGTAGGGAAGTCGATCGATTAGGCGTAATACTTGGGGCAACCGGGGCTGGAGTTGCGGGAAAGTTAAGGGGGCTGGGGGTAGGATTGCTACTAGTAGAGGAGTTGGCTAGAGCTTGGATTACGGCAGCAGCCGAGGCGTAGCGCTCACTGGGAATCGGGCGGAGCATCTTATCAAGCACCAAGCCTAGGCGATCGCTTACCTGGGCATAATTACGCCATTGCCACTGGCTAGTATAGCTATCAAAAAGTTCTTGGGGTTCCTTGTCAGTCAGCAAAATTAGTAAAGTAACCGCAAAAGCATAGAGATCGGTCGCCGGAAATACCTGATCTCCCGCCATTTGTTCCGGGGGAGCAAAGCCTAGGGAATAGATACCAGTAGATTTTCCTTGGGGAGCATTTCCAGATGTGGCTTGTTTTACAGCCCCGAAATCTAGAAGATATAATTTCCCACGGCGGTCGCGCATAATATTTGAGGGCTTAATATCTCGATGGATGACTCCCTGTTGATGGACAAATTCTAAGACTGGCAGAATCGATGCCAAAATTTCTGTTATCTTTGCTTCTGGGAAAACTCCCTGGGACTCCAGTTCCTGCTCTAGATCCTGACCATCAATAAATTCTTGGACTAGATAGAAAAACTCATCCGGTTTGCCGGAGCTATTTGGCACACTCAAGGGGAAGAAGGCAAATAAGTTAGGAATTTGGTCATTCCGCTCACCCAACTCTTCTAGAACGGCCGCCTCTCGCCCAAATAAATCCTGTGCTACCCGGAGTTGAGCCGGAGTTAATTTTCCTGATGGCAGAAATTGTTTCACTACGCACTGACGAAGGGCTGGAGTGTAGCGATCTCGCGCCAAAAAAGCTGCCCCAAACCCCCCTTGCCCCAATAAACGAATAGGTAAATATCGTCCCGCCAAGATCAATGGCATCCCACAGGTGGTACAAAATTTCTGGGGAATATTTGTGAGGGTAGTTTTATCATCCAATTCTGGGCAAATATTGCGGGGACGAGGACAGCTAGGGCGGGTGCAGTAGAGTTCCATGTTAATTACCGGTTCAAGTTCTCACCCATAAACTTAAATTACATCATCGGCAATTTCAGCTACGATCGCTGATCGCACAGAGGAGGACAACAACTGGTCTCTCCCTTTCCAACCATCCATCGTAAATTTGGGCAGCACATCTCGAATAAAAGCCTCGGCAGCTTTAGAACGGTAGCGACTAGGATTGACAATTACTGAAAGAGTTCTTTTAACTACTACTCCATCTACATTAGCCCGATGTAAAAGATTGATTTGTAATTCCTTCTCGATCGCCGAAACAGAAACAAAGGCAGCCCCCAGTCCAGCTTGCACAGCATTTTTAATTGCTTCAATAGAGTTGAGTTCCATCTCAATTTTTAGACGGCGGGTATCGATATTGCAACGAGATAGCACCTGATCGATAACTTTACGGATTGTAGATTGAGAATCTAGGGCAATGAATTGGAGACGATAGAGGTCTTCCTTGGGAATATTTTCATGTCTGGCTAGGGGATGAGCAGGAGGCAGAATCAATGCCAATTCATCTTCAGCGTAGGGAATAACCTCTAGGTTTTCTTGTAAATCAGAAGGAATTTCTCCCCCAATAATTGCTAAATCTACTTGACCATTGGCAACACTGGTGGCTGTCCGTCGAGTGGAGTGTACCTGTAACTGCACTGAAACATCAGGATACTTTTGCCGAAACATGCCAATCATTCGGGGCAGGAGATAAGTTCCTGTAGTTTGGGAGGCTCCAACAATTAGGGTTCCCCCGTGGAGGTTTTGCAAGTCTTCGATCGCTCTACAGGTTTCTTGACACAAAGAGAGAATTTTTTCCCCATACCGCAATAGCAGATGCCCCGCCTCTGTCAACTGCGCCCGTCTTCCTCCCCGGTCAAATAGAGGCACATCTAATTGTTTTTCTAAGTTTTGGACTTGCAGACTAACGGCAGGTTGGGAGACGTAGAGACTATCAGCGGCTTTTTTAAAGCTACCTTCAGCGGCGATCGCCTTCAGAATCCGCAATTGATCCAAGGTAAAAGGTAAATCTGTCATAGAAATGATTTTTGAACAGGTGAGGAGCATTACCTAGATTGAGCAAACCTAGGATTCCATTGACATTAACACATGTGGGGATCAAGTGAATACTTCACCAATCAAAGGTTAACCCCGGAAAACTTCCTCAAGGGTTAACCACAGAATCAAGCTCCACGCTTTAATTTTTCAACTAAACTCTGAATCTTGGACAGCTCATAGCACTTGCCATTATGCTTAGGACAGACAAGGGGCTTAAGCCCCTTGTTATCAAAGTCTATAAATTTCTTGACTTGAAGTGGCACTTGCTACAGGTTCACCATGCGGTAAGTCTCTTATTGAGAAACTCCTAAACACCAACCAATAGCCTTCAAACTATCAGAACGATTTCACAGGCTTTGAAGAGCTTTTTGTTAAGCAATGTAACAATATTGCTGTCATAATGGCAAAAAGATTGACAGAAAGAAAATAGATGAGTAAGTTAGTAGAACAAATCCGGGTAGGGTTACAGACAACCAATATGCAAGACAAGCAAAAAGTTACGTTTTATCTCTCTCCAGAACTGCACCGCCAACTCAAAATCAGGTCTGCTGTTGACGTTACGTCCATGTCAGATTTGGTAGAGCAGGCTATGTCGTTCTATCTTCGTCACCCGGAAGTCGTAGATGAGGTAGAAGCGTCTGTGGGGCATACCCATCGTGTCTATAGCTGTCCTGAATGTACTAGTGCAGTTGTCATCAAGCAGGGAGAATTGGTCGCCTTAGGCAGCCAGCCGTCAATCCTTGGTGAAGACTTAGTAAAGGTACACGAAGAAGTGAAAGCACGCAGTGACTCCGCAGGACAAGAGGAACTGGTTCCCTGTTAGAACTTGGATAAAATTTGGAGCTTTAGGTTTTATAATCTAAGACTCTGCCAAATCTAGGGAAATTTGACTAGCACAGTCTCTAAGTGAGGTCGATAACCATGCAAGAAGAGCTAAATATCTTAATCCAAGCTCAATATCCTCTGATCTACCTCATCACCTCTGAAGAGGAGCGCTCAGAACGGGCGATCGCCTTGATCGCCCAAACTAAAACTCCTCTCAGACAAGTGTTCATCTGGACTATGACCCACGGCATGGTGGAGTACGGTCATCCCCGTAATGTCACCCGCCATGAAACTCTTTCTCCAGAAGCTGCCATTAACTGGGTATACCGACAAAAGGAAGCAGGACTATTTGTTTTTAAGGATTTACATCCCTTCTTGGATGATCCCGGCACAATTAGATCTCTGCGAGATGCGATCGCTAGTTTCAAAGGAACTAACAAAACCATCGTCCTCATGTCTCCCCTGCAAAAAATTCCGATCGAACTAGAGAAAGAAGTCGTCGTTCTAGATTTTCCCTTGCCAGACTTGACAGAACTAAATCAAGTTTTGTCCAGCCAGCTAGAGATAGCTAAAAACCGCCGCCCCACAACAGAAACCAGAGAAAAACTCCTCAAATCCGCTCTTGGCTTAACCAGAGACGAAGCTGAGAAAGTTTATCGTAAGGCTTATGTGAAGACCGGCCGCCTTACAGAAGAGGAAGTAGAAATTGTCCTCTCTGAAAAAAAGCAACTAATCCGGCGTAACGGCATTTTGGAATTTGTCGAAGAAGATGAAACCATTGATGCTGTGGGTGGATTAGATGAACTAAAGCGATGGCTTAAGCAACGCTCTAATGCTTTTACAGAAAAGGCAAGAGAGTATGGCTTACCCCAACCCAAAGGAATGTTAATTCTAGGAGTACCCGGTTGCGGTAAATCTATGATTGCCAAAACTACCTCCCGCTTATGGGGTTTACCTCTACTACGTCTAGATATGGGACGGGTCTACGATGGCTCCATGGTAGGTAGGTCTGAAGCCAACCTCCGGAGTGCATTAAAAACTGCCGAATCTATTTCTCCCGCTATCCTATTTATTGATGAAATGGATAAAGCCTTTGGAGGCAGCGGTGGTTCTTCTGATTCCGATGGTGGAGCCTCTAGCCGAATCTTTGGCACTTTCCTAACCTGGATGCAGGAAAAAACCTCTCCTGTGTTTGTTATGGCAACTGCTAACCGTGTGGAACGCCTTCCTGGGGAGTTTCTTCGCAAGGGCAGATTTGATGAAATATTTTTTGTGGATTTACCCAGTCCTGAAGAAAGACAATCAATTTTCCAGATCCACCTTGGCAAGCGTCGCTCAGAAATTGCTCGCTTTGACCTAGAGCAATTAGCTAAGGTATCTGATGGTTTTTCTGGTGCAGAGATTGAGCAAGCAATCATTGCTGCTATGTACGAAGCATTTGCCCAAGATCGGGAATTTACCCAGTTGGACATTATAGCAGCAATCAAAGCAACTCTACCTCTGTCGAAGACAATGACGGAGCAGGTGACAGCCCTACGGGATTGGGCTAGGCAACGTGCGCGCCCTGCTGCCGCTTCCACTGCGGAATACCAACGCATGGAATTTTAACAGGCTTTCTCTCGGTTCCCAACGGGAGTAAAGGCTGGCACTATGCCAGCAGTTGAACGAAAAAACCGCCCTAGGGCGGTGCTATGTACAAGTTGTTGTTTCTCTTACTTAACTTACTGGAGGAAATCCCAATGTCTCATTTTAGCACTCTGCGTACCAAAATCACCGATGTTGAAACTCTCAAGACATCTCTCCGTGACCTAGGCATCTCTGTAAAAAGCGAAGCTGACGTCCGTGGCTACAATGGCCAACGGCTTCGGGCTGACTTAGTAGCAGTTCTTGAAGGTGAATACGATCTAGGTTGGTCTCGCAATAGTGATGGTTCTTTTGATCTAATTGCCGATCTTTGGGGCGTTGCTAAAAAGCATAACCAAACTGAGTTGATCAATTCTATCAATCAGAAGTACGCAGTCAACAAAACTTTATTGGAAGTCAAGCAACGGGGCTTGCAAAATGCCAATGTCAAGCTAGTACTGCAATAGGCGCTATTGCATGATATTAAAAAGTTCGGGTCAACCTCAGTACTTGGTTGACCCGTTTTTCTTTGCTTTGATTAGGGAGTTGTTGAGGTTGCTCTGTGCACCTAAAACTAAAAAGAATCTCGTAAATCGCCCTTGAGAGAGAGACTTAAATATTGCTATCATAGCTTACTAGGTTGTAATTTACTGGGGAATGACCTGGGCTATAGGACAAAGGTATTTTTTTGAACAACTACCCAATAGGTTGAATCAAGACACGGGTTTAATTAAAAAAGTGTTATTTTCTATCTTAACTTCAAACCCTTGTAAGCTCTGATTAGATGGGCCTTTTAATACTTTGCCATCAGCCCCAAATTCTGAAGCATGACAGGGGCAAAGGAAGCTTTCACTGTCTTGTTTCCAATCAACAATGCAACCTCTATGGGGACAAGCAGGGCTAACGCCCACAAGTTGATTATTAGTACTATTACGAACAATTAGTACTCGGTCAGTTAAGACTTTCCCATTACGCTCTAGGAGATTTGCTGGGCCAACTATAGGGAGGAAGCCATCGGGACGACTAGATGGTTGAGGAGATGGTTGAGGAGATGAGGGGGAAGATGGCTGGCTATTAGCTCGGAGAGTAACTCCAAACATAGAAGCAATCCCGGCACTAATTAGTAGAAACTTTCTTCTAGTGGCTGAAAACATGGTGTTGTCATAGATTTAGCTAAATTTTCATCTATTATATAGCTTCATCTGGGCGATCGCTATGGGCCAAACTCTGCTATTGGAAATTATTGACCAAGAGATTTTGTATTCGCTCTACTTGGGCAGCAAAATATAGTTCTTGATATTGCAGCGATCGAGCGATCTTTAATCCTTCTGTAAATACATTGAGAGCCTGAGCATAATCTTTTTGCTGGAGATAAATTTGCCCCATGCGATCGTAGGTATTCATAGAGTAATAGTAGTCATAGGATTGTTGATTAACTTGAATGAGAATTTGATAAATCTGTAGGGCAGTATTCGGCTGGTCATAGGTTTGGTAGAGGAGAGCTAATCCTTGGAGGGCATCTCTAGCGGCGGCGAATTGTTTAGCGGCGATCGCTATTTCGTAGGCTCGTTGATAGTTATCTCTGGCAGCTTGGGGATTATTTAGAGTTGTATAACTAGCAGCAATAGCACTGAGTAAGGTAGGAATTTTAACTTGTAATTCTGGTTTAGCTTGGTAATAAACTATTAACTTTTGCCTGATAGCAATGGATTTCTCTTGCTCTTTGAGCTGATCATAAATGTAGACCAGTTCTTCCAAGTAGATCACTTGATTGGCTAGGTCATTAATCTTGATGGAGAAATCAAATAATTCTTGGTAGGTCAGGGCTGCTTGGGGATAGTCAAACCAATCCATGTGCAGTTGTCCAAGGATACGGAGATTTGTTTCTGTGGCATTAATATCTTGTTTTTCTTTTGCCTGAGTAAGGATCTGGCGGTAGATGGGGATAGCTAAGGTGGGCGATCGCAATTGTTGGTAGGCAGTCCCTAAAGCCTGTAGAGTCGGGGTATCTATTTTTTCCTGCTGAGTGCGTTGGATGACTTGGAGGCGATCGCTGATAATATTTACCTGTTTAGTAATATTTTGATTCCAAGCAATATCCCCAATTTTGCCCAAAGCCTGAATTTCGGGGATAGTACCTAGCGATCGACTCAAGCGGAGGAAGCGATTCCAAGTTAATAATGTATTTTCTAAATCCCCTGCTTGGAGAAATACCTGAGCTTGTTGGTCTAGTCTGGTTAGTCTATTAATTAACTGGCGGCGTTCTTGATTAGTAAGTTCTCTCGCTTCGCCCCCATTAGGCAAAAGAGGATCTAACTCAGTAGTCTCTAGAGGATTTTGAAGATTTCCCTGAGCCAAAACTAAACTATTACTGAATATAACTACTGGAAAAATCAATATTAAATTAATTAATAAAAAGTTTAGGGAGTTGAGCAGGCTGGATACTCTAAATCCTCTAGGTGCAACCTTTTCAACCCCTTGAGGATTGGTATATTTTGTTTGTATCATCTGCATGAGTCTTCCAGATATACCTTTTTTGCCCAATTCTCCATTATTTTTGAAGGGCTGGGACAACCATCAGTTGATGTTTAACAGGTAGTTTAATAATAAATTCTGCTCCAGCACCCGGCGTTGAGTACATTTCAATCTTACCCTTATGCTGGTCAACAATGGTTTGATAACTAACAGTTAAGCCTAATCCTTTGCCCTGACCCACATCTTTAGTAGTAAAAAAGGGATCAAACACCTTAGATTGAATTCCTACAGGTACTCCTGGCCCATTGTCAGCAATCACAATCCGAATCCAGTCCTGTTCTGAGCTAGTACCTTTAAGTAACTTAGTCGTAATTTTGAGCCGTTTATCACTGTTTTCTGAGCGGCGTAGAGCTTCGATCGCATTGGTAAGAATATACAAAAATACCTGATTAATTTCCTTAGCATAGCACTCCACCAGGGGCAAGTCCTCCCACTGACGCTCGATTAAAACTCGGCCACTATGCTGGTTATGCAACATTAATAAAGTACTCTCGATCGCTCCATTCAGATCTACAGCCTTTAAAGGAGCCTCATTCTGGTGCGAGAAGTTTTGTAGCAAATCCACAATACTATGAATCCGCTCTGCCCCTGATTGCATCGATTGAAAAATTTGCGGCAGGTCTCGCATCAAAAATTCTAAATCAATTTCTTCAGATAAATGACTAATCCTAGCCGAAGGATGAACATAATCCTGCTGGTAGGCCTTAACAAGGGTTACCAAATCCCGGACATAATTTTCTAGATAAGGAATATTGCCATAAATAAAATTAACTGGATTATTAATCTCGTGGGCTACCCCCGCTACCATCTGCCCCAAACTAGACATCTTTTCACTATGAATTAGTTGGGCTTGGGTTTGTTTTAGTTCTTTCAGCATCACTGCCATTTTCTGGGCTTGGGCAGCACTATAGGCAGCTTGATGTTGAATTTGACTATAGAGATAAGCCTGTTGAATAGAGATTGCTAATTGGTCTGCCACTGCCTGAGCTAATTTTTGATCATTCTTTGACCAGTAGCGGACTTCAGTACATTGATTGAGATAGAGAATTGCGTGGAGCTTGCCATTAGCTTGGGCGGGGATAACTAAAGAAGACTTAATTTTAGCTTTTTGATATTCTTCATTATTAGAGCCAATTCTTTTATCTTGAGTCACATCAGCAATTAAAACCCGTTGGCGATGTTGCACTACCCACTGGGTAATCGGCCCGTTGGTATCAAATTCATCTACTGTCGGTGGGAAGGGGGGGCGGCAAACTTCATAGATATGCTGATGCCGGGTAGAAGTTGGGGATTTAGACTCTGGAGTATCTAATAACTCAGTTAGGGAGGATACCGGTGGGATATCTGAGTCTTCTACTAAGTGGACAAGGCAGCGATCAATTTGTAAGGCTTCTAAAAGTTGGGCGATCGCTTCAGTGAGAATAACCTCCAGATCAAAACTCTGGCGAGTTTGACTAGTAATTTGATTTACTAAATGCTCCCTTTGGGCTTGCTTTTGAGTTTCTTCATATAGTTGCGCTTGGCGAATGGCAATCTCCAAGGGGTCAGTAATAGATTGTAGCAAGTCTATTTCTCCAGCAGTCCAACTGCGGGGCTGCTCTGACAAACAGGCAATAAAGCCCACCCAGCCCACTTCATCGGTGACAGGAATCAAGAGATTAGAGCTAGAACCAAGAATTTGTTCCGGCGAGTAGTGTTGCTTTGTTTGAAACTTATTAAGCTGTTTAGCAATTTTAGAAACGGCAGCCAGATTACTACTCAAAGCCTCACCATTAATAATCATCTGTCCAGAAGCGATCGCTCCCCCCAAAGCCCCAAAAGTCTCCATAGGGTAGTAACCAAGCCGAGACCTATAATCAGAACTAATAGAATGTTCACAAACGACCTGTACCCGTTGCGTATCTTGGAAATACCAAAGAAACAAACACGTATCTAGCTCTAGTAACTGTGCAATTTCGCTTACCGCTGTTTGAAGGACTACTTTTAGTTCTAAGGAATTACGAATCCGGTCTACAATTTTTCGCAACAAAGTTGTTTCTTGTTGGGGATAGGTAATCCAATTTTGTAGTTGCTTGCCAATTTGGGTAAACTGACCTAAATGAAATATAGAACTCACAATGCCTCCGGGAGGATATTATCTAGATATCTAAGGAAATAACTTCAACTTTATAGGTAGAGTAGCTAGACCATGCCAAGTATAAGACTAGAGTTAAGGTTTGAATGAAAAAGCCCCGATGTCAAAGTGTGTACTAAAAGCCTAGGGTATTAAGTGACGCAAATAAATAAGGTAGAGTGCTACTGTCTAGCTAAAGAAATTCTATTAAACATGCTTATCTATAATATTTATCAATATATGTAGGTACTGTTTAGATAATAAAAGACAAATCCGGAAAGAATTGTATTCTAGACAACTAAAGACGTTGTGCTGCTGGAAATCACCTTAAAAAGTACTTGCGACTAAAAATCAGAAAATCGTGAAGAAAACTAATAATCCTATTAATTTTCCTGATTAGATAGTTGAGTATGTCCAATAATGAGATAAACTCATGAACGATGAACGGACGTAAAAATTATTAGAGTCCGTATTTTTTTGGAGTAGGAGTGTATATGAAGAAAGCATTGATCGGTTTGACCCTCTTGACTGTACTAGCTACAACTCTCGCCGCTTGTGGTGGTGACACACCTACAGGTGGATCTTCTCCCGCAGGTGGAGCTTCTCCCGCAGGTGGAGCTGCTAAGTCCCCTGCTAGTGGCGGCACTATGTCCCCTGCTGCTAGTCCTTCTCCTAAGAAGTCCTAGGTTTGAAATCAAACTAGACTGTCTCCGCCTGAGGTACAACTTTACTCGCCTCGTTTCTGGGTATCTGCGAATTGACGATACTGCCGAGCGATAAAATATCTTAGATTTGCTAGGGGTAACCCCTGGGATGTTGTAAATTCATCCATTTTATGCGAGAGGCCACCCTTCCCTTGGAGTGTGGCTTCTATGTTAGGTTCTGTATATAAATACATAGGTTCCTTTGATAAGTGCTGTTCCCCATAGGAGCGGTGCTTAATTAATATTTGGGTATTAAAAGCATTTTCAAGAAAAAAAGTAAAGGGATGCTGAAAGTGTTTGTCTATGGGACTCTCAAGCCGGGAGAGAGTAACTATCAGCAATACTGTAGCGATCGAGTCTCCTCTGTAGTCCCTGCTTGGGTGACTGGTAAGCTATTTGCTCTCCCTTTGGGTTATCCAGCTCTACTTTGGGATGAAACAGGAAAATCAGTACAGGGGTATTTACTAACTTTTCCTACCTTAGAAATTCTCCAAGAGTTAGATCAACTAGAGGAATATCAGGAACAACGCCCACCTAAAGAAAATGCTTATCAACGCCGGACTATAGAAGTTTTTACTAATTCAACCTCCCTAGGGATGGCTTGGATTTATGTCATGGAACTAGGACTTATCCATCAATTAGGGGGAGTATTTTTACCTGAAGGTTATTGGACTAGTGGCTAGGCCAAGGAATGACTGGATCTTGAGCTAACTGGCGAGAGAGGGATTCAGCCCCATAACGGTTGAGGTGGCTGGGATCAGAAAAATACTCATACTGCCTTAAACGAGAAGTATTAAGGTTTCGCACAATAAATTTATATTGTTGAGATCTCTCTTGGAGATACTGTTCAAATTGCTGCTCGTACTTAGTCCGTACCTCATCTAGGTAATGATCTGTCAGGGGTAGATTTACAAAAACCGTAGTTACTCCTTGTCCTTGAAGATATTGGGTCAGTTCCCCTAGGGCAGCATCCTGTCTGCCATCTAGATGAAATGCTTCGTAGTCCTTGTCATAACTGCCCGGCACTTTAGCATACTTTTGATAGTAGGTTTGGGGAATAAAGCGATCGCCTAGGGGTAGAAACCCATCAATATCAATAGCAGATTCATTAACTAGTGGCTCCAAACTCTGGGGCTGTAAGCTCCGAGAAGCTCCGGGTAATAACTGTCTCATACTTTTCTGGACGGTTAATATCATTTGTTGCCGATGGTTGTAACTTTGAGAAAAATTTCCCAAAACTTGGAGGAGGCGATCGTTCCCACTAGAAAAACTAAGCCTTGCCAAAGAACGGTGGTTAAAAAATTGATTGGGAGTTGGATTGAGAGACTCAGATTGAATAGGAAAAGTCCCTGCTACCGTCTGCCGATACCCCTCAGTATTAAGTAGAGCATTATAAGTCAAATCTTCTCGCCCACTATTAAACGCCCTAACCCCATCAGCCCAAATAATTAACTTAGGTAACTGCTCTGGAGTCAGCATCCGCCGGACTAAAAAATCTACAAATTTTACCGTAGCGCCATTAATTCCAAAGTTAAAAATATCAACCTGCTTATATCCCTCCTTTGTCAAAGCCTCTTTTAATACTAAGGGATCAATACCCCGTAAAGCCCGGGAACTTCCTACGATCAGGACATCGGCGGGGCGACCGCTTTGGTTAACTCGCTGTTGATAAAGAAGGAGTTTTTCGTTGAGAAGAGAACTATTAAAGGAAGGATTACCCTGTTCCCCTGCGGCCAAGAGGGCAGAAGTAGCTTGAGCAATCCGCACTGATTTTACCTGTTGGTTTTGCTGATCTACGATTACCACGTTATTCCCATTGCTAGTAAAGCCAGAATTATTAAAACCTTGGGTTTCTGAAGTATTACCAGAGGTTTCTGGGGATGTTGGTAGCTGAATAGCTTGAGTAGGAATAGCCTTACTGGCGGATTGTGCTAATTGACGTTTATTAAGGACACCTAGGAGCCAATCGGTTTGAAATAG
Source organism: Coleofasciculaceae cyanobacterium OTE_70_metabat_329 (assembly GCA_031374985.1). Classification (GTDB taxonomy): domain Bacteria; phylum Cyanobacteriota; class Cyanobacteriia; order Cyanobacteriales; family JAAUUE01; genus JAAUUE01. The sequence goes on from JANMHD010000505.1 coordinate 16,439, forward strand.
AAGGAGTAAACCTAAGGCTCCCCATACTAGGGCAACTTTAAGGTCTAACTGACCTGATTCCGGGTTTACCTGATCACAAAATATGCCCGATCGAACAAGGCTTGATCGTAGGGGTTGGAGTAGAAGAGAAGATTTTTGAGGCGAAGCTACTGTGACTACTGCTGATTTTTGAAATTGGCTCTTTTGAAATTGGCTCTGCTTAACTATGCTGGAGCGGGGAGTAGAACGGGGCTGGAAATCTTTGCCAAACTGCCAATCGGGATGAGATTTACCCGTTGGTCTACCATAGATGCGGACTCCAGCAATAGTAGAAATTTTTAAGGATAATAAGTAACGCACGATCGGCTTGACTACCTCAGCCTGACTAGGACAGAGGGGAGCTTCTGCAACCACATGCAATAAGTCACCCTGTTGCTTGAGCAAAATATCTATGCCCCCTGTTGCTAAATAAATTTTTAGGTCTGGGTTTATTACCTTATGTAATAAAAATTTGATTGCTGCCTCATCTCCTTTTCTCGCTAATTTTTTAGCATTTAATTCTGGTTTTAGTTCTAGATTTAGGTCTGGGTTAGTTACTTTTAGATGAGGGGTCTGGGGAGTAAGATTGAGCCACTCAACCCAGGCGGGAGTTTCCGTGATCGGGTCTATCTGCCCTTGACTAGTAATGCCATACAACACCACTGCTTGCACACCGGGGGAGACTAGTTCTTTAAGTAGGGGGGCGATCGCTTCCATAACTAAAGACTTTTCCGGGAGAATACTACCCAAGGTACTAGCGAATAGATGCAAAGTTGCTTCCTTAGTAATCGATCGAAAAGAAATACCTTCTCGCTCTAAAGTAAGATTTAATAATTCTACTAAAGCTGCTCCATCGCCCCATTTTGCCCAAGCTCGTAATAATTCCTGAGGAGGAGTCAAGAAACTCTTTACTACCCATAAAGGCTTATTTCTTTCTTCTAGATATCCTGATAGCAATACATCTTGGTAATTCTGCAAATTTAGCTGCCGAAGTTTCTGGATCAACAAGGGCACAATCCTTTCTGACGCTAAAGGATAATCACAGTGACAATTAATCCACAGGCGTTGGGCATTAATAGTTTCCTCTGGAGGCTGGGGTTTACCCAGTTTTAGAAAAGCGATCGTCGAAGCATCCCGGCTACTCTTAACTTGTACCTCCTCTACTTTAATTTGCACCCCAAAAGGATTTGCTAAGGGCAGGAGTGCTTCAGCAATACTAGTAAGAGTAGGTCGATCGTTGATCGTAGTAAGGGGGGAGTTAGTCACAGGATGGGTAGTAATAGTAGTTTCTCCCTTCTTAAAATTAGCTGTAAGTATTAACTATAAGGATCGGTTTTGGAGAGGCGATTAAAGGTTGAACTCTAATTTTTCAGAACTCAAGAATAAAGACCAAGCCCTTTTACAAGCCCGGTCTAAGTATATAAAAATTAGAGATTAAGTCAAGAATCTACCTAAGCTTCAGAGGCAGGAGTGAGAACTAGTTCCCGTTGCTCGCCACGGCTAGCTTGGACTTGCCCTTCTTCATTGACATCAATGATTGCCGTATCCCCATCTTTGATTCTGCCAGAGAGAATTTCTTCTGCTAAGACATCTTCTAAGAGGCGCATAATGGCTCGGCGTAGGGGTCTAGCTCCATAACTGGGGCTATAGCCTTCCTCCACTAGGCGATCCTTGAATTTCTCCGTTACTTCAAGAGTAATATTCTTCTCAATCAAGCGACCAAACACTTCCTTGAGCATAATATCGGAGATTTCCTTGACTTCCAGTTTGTTCAACTGACGGAAGACAATAATTTCATCAAGACGGTTGAGGAACTCTGGGCGGAAGTATTGCTTCAGTTCCTCGTTGACTAGGGAGCGAATCCGGTTGTACTGAGATTCCACCGCACTTTCTGTGGCAAAATCGAAGCCCAAACCACCACCGCCTTTTTCAATCACCTTAGAACCAATGTTGGAGGTCATGATCAGAAGGGTATTTTTGAAATCTACCGTCCGTCCCTTGGCATCGGTGAGACGACCATCTTCGAGGATCTGTAAGAGCATATTGAAGACATCGGGGTGAGCCTTTTCAATTTCATCAAACAGAACTACAGTGTAGGGTTTGCGGCGGACTGCTTCCGTGAGTTGACCACCTTCGTTGTACCCCACATAGCCCGGAGGGGAACCGATGAGCTTACTAACGGTGTGCCGTTCCATGTATTCCGACATGTCTAGACGGATCATGTTATCTTCAGAGCCGAAGAAGTAGGAAGCAAGGGATTTTGCCAACTCAGTTTTGCCGACTCCGGTAGGTCCAGAGAAGATAAAACTAGCGATCGGACGATTAGGATTTTTCAACCCAACCCTAGCTCTACGAATAGCACGAGAGACAGCTTTCACTGCATCTTCCTGCCCAATTAGGCGCTGGTGGAGGGTTTCTTCCATGTTCATTAGTTTCACCGATTCCGATTCGGTGAGCTTGCTCACGGGAACCCCAGTCCAAGAAGCCACAATATGGGCAATATCTTCTTCTGTGACCACGGGCATTTCTTCGCTCTTGGGTTCGGCTTTCTTGGTTTGGGCGATCGTCCGAATCTCGGCTTTGATCTCCATTTCCCGATCGCGTAGTTCCCCAGCTCGATCAAAGTCTTGGCTCCGCACGGCATCATCTTTGTCCTTAAGGACTTGGCGCAGTTCCTTGTCTAGTTCCTTGGCAGCGGCTGGGAGTTGAGAATTGATTAATCTCACCCGTGATCCGGCTTCATCCATCAGATCGATCGCTTTATCTGGCAGATAGCGGTCAGAAATATAGCGATCAGATAATTTTGCTGCTGCCTCTAGAGCGGTGTCAGAAATTTTCAGCTTGTGGTGCTGCTCGTAACGATCGCGCAAACCAAAGAGAATTTCAATGGTTTCTTGAACAGAAGGTTCTCCCACCATGACTGGCTGGAATCTACGCTCAAGGGCAGCGTCCCGTTCAATATGCTTACGATATTCATCAAGGGTTGTAGCCCCAATACATTGTAATTCTCCCCGAGCTAAGGCTGGTTTGAGAATATTCGCTGCATCGATCGCTCCCTCGGCAGCCCCTGCCCCGATCAAAGTATGGACTTCATCAATTACCAGAATGACATTACCCGCCGAGCGGATTTCATCCATAATCTTTTTCAGTCTTTCTTCAAATTCGCCCCGATACTTAGTTCCAGCTACTAGAAGACCGATATCTAGGGTAACAACCCGCTTATCTTCTAAAATATCTGGAATGTCGTTGTTGGCAATTCGTTGAGCCAAACCTTCGGCGATCGCTGTTTTCCCTACCCCCGGTTCTCCAATTAAAACTGGGTTATTTTTGGTACGGCGACCTAGAATCTGAATCACCCGCTCAATTTCTTTGGCTCGTCCCACTACTGGATCTAATTTACCTTCCGTAGCCATGACGGTCAGATTAGAACCAAATTCATCTAGGGTTGGAGTTTTAGTACGACCTTGGGCACCACCACCGGAAGCAACTTCCGCAGTTTCTCCCAACATCCGAATAACTTGAGTCCGAACTTTACCCAAATCAACTCCGAGGTTTTCTAGCACTCGTGCCGCCACTCCTTCACCTTCACGAATCAACCCCAATAACAGGTGTTCGGTACCAATGTAGTTATGACCCAGTTGTCGTGCTTCTTCTAGAGATAGTTCTAGGACGCGCTTGGCTCGGGGAGTGAAGGGGATTTCGACAGCTACGAAACCCGATCCCCGACCAATAATTTTCTCGACCTCAATCCGGGCATCTTTGAGATTGACACCCATAGATTTTAGAACCTTGGCAGCAACGCCTGTGCCTTCGCCGATCAGACCCAAAAGTATTTGTTCTGTACCGACAAAATTATGCCCCAGGCGACGTGCTTCTTCCTGAGCGAGCATGATTACCTTAATTGCCTTTTCTGTAAAGCGTTCAAACATGGTTTTTTTCCATCACCTGTGAGCTTACCCGTGTATGAATTATCCTAGCATAGCAAACTTAGTTGATGTAGGGCTATGATTATTTTTGGCTTATTTTTTAGACTGAATCTCAGGTTCTGTTACAAATACTACAAATATTCGGAGTTTTTATGAAAGATTTGAATCCAAATCTCTTGGGTGATCCCGTGGCAGTGGTGACGGGAGCCTCCCGGGGGATCGGTCGGGCGATCGCTCTAGTCCTAGCCGCCCAAGGTGCGAAGGTGGTAGTAAACTATGCCAACTCCCCAGAGGCAGCGGAGGCGGTAGTTAAGGAAATTCATGATTTTGGCGGGGGGGCGATCGCTATCAAAGCTGATGTATCCCAAGCGGTAGAAGTAGAGGCGATGATTGAGCAAGTCATGGCAAAATGGCAGCGCATTGATGTGCTGGTGAATAATGCGGGGATCACTAAAGATGGGTTATTACTGCGAATGAAGCTAGAGGATTGGCAAAAAGTTATTGATTTGAATTTAACCGGAGTATTCCTCTGCACCAAAGCTGTGAGCAAAATCATGCTCAAACAAAAATCTGGCAGGATTATCAATATCACCTCGGTAGTTGGAGAAACAGGAAATGCAGGGCAGGCGAACTATAGTGCTGCCAAGGCTGGAGTAATTGGCTTTACCAAGTCTGTAGCGAAGGAATTAGCTAGTCGAGGAATTACAGTTAATGCGGTGGCTCCCGGTTTTATCACTACCGATATGACCAAGGATGTTAAAGCTACGGATATTTTGTCCCATATTCCCCTCGGCAGGTATGGACAGCCCGAAGAAGTTGCCGGAATGGTGAGATTCTTGGCCGCAGATGCGGCGGCTAGTTATATCACGGGGCAGGTATTTAATGTGGATGGAGGGATGGTGATGTAACCACCACAAACAAGGAAGGTAGATAATCGGGTAGAAACTACATTATTAAATAGCAGGAGAAATACCTAAGTTTTTGCAGATTTTCTTGACAAGAATATCTTCAATTTTCAGTATGTCGAGGAATTGTCGATCGCTAATCTAGGTAATCAAACCCTTTTTCTTCCTTCAGTTTGCTATCAAAAATTAGATATAACTGATGAGGTTTTAC
>JANMHD010000512.1:0-2070 GCA_031374985.1 Coleofasciculaceae cyanobacterium OTE_70_metabat_329
TCGGTGGGTCGAGATATCACTACCCTCAAGCAAGCAGAGCTAGAAATCTCCCAACAAAAAGAACTACTGCAATTAATCTTTGACCATCTGCCGTTAATGGTGGGTCTCTACTCCCCTACCGGTGAAGTTTTGATGATTAACCGACAGCTAGAACAAACAAAGGGCTGGACAAAGGAAGAGTACCAAGCCATAGATGTTCTCCGGGAATGTTATCCCGAGCCAGTAGAATATGAGGCGACAATACAACACATAAAAGCAGCAGATTCTACTTGGAGAGACTTTAAGACTAAAGTTCGAGATGGTCACATTATCGATACTAGTTGGATCGAAATTCGTCTTGCTAATGGTGGAAGTATCAGCATTGGGCAGGATATTACGGAGCAGAAACGCCTAGTTGCTTCCTTGGCAGAGATCAATCAAGAATTAGAAATTCGAGTTGCTCAACGGACTGAGGCACTACAACAACAGGAAGAACTACTCAGGGAAGCACAACAGGTAGCCCACTTAGGCAGTTGGGAACTTTTTGTGACTACAGGAGAAGTAGCTTGGTCACCAGAATTATTTCAAATTTTTGGTTATGATCCAGACCAACCAATTCCAAGTTTTGAGCAGCAGAGTCGGATTTTTGTTCTAGAGGATTATCAGCGACTGACTTATCTTGTCGATCGAGCGCTCCAGTTTGGGGAACCCTACGAGGCGGACTTACAAATTATTCGCAAAGATGGCTCCCTCGGTTATGTGTTTGCCAAGGGGCAGCCCCTCCTAGATGAGGAGGGGCGGGTGAGTCGCTTGGTGGGAATTGCTATGGATATTAGCGATCGTAAACAAGCCGAGCAGGAAATTATCCACAGTCGAGACCTCCGAGAAGCAATTTTCAACGAATCTGCCGATGCTCTCTTTTTAGTAGATTCAGAAACGTTCTTGACTGTAGATTGTAATCGAAGGGCTGTGGAACTCTTTGAAGCAACAGATAAATCTCAACTCATTGGTACTTATGGACATGATCTCCAGCATCATCAATTTACAATGGAGGAGCTAGAAGCTATTAGTCAATCTGTAACTACCAGAGGGTTATGGAGCCAAGAACTTGAATATGTGACCCTGCAAGGAAACATTTTTTGGGGTAATATCGCTGTTAAAAGGGTTCCGGTGGCGGGTAAGTCTATGACCTTAGTTCGGGTGACAGATATTAGCGATCGCAAACGAGCCGAGCAAGAAATTATCCAGAATCGGGACTTACGAGAAGCAATTTTTAATGACCTAGCTGATGCTTTGTTTCTAGTAGATCCTGAGACTCTGCTCACTATTGATTGCAATCAGAAAGCCGTAGAACTTTTTGAGGTCAAAAACAAAGCAGACTTGATCGGTATTGCAGGGCATACCCTCCAACGGTATCAATTTACCCTTGAGGAACTGGCAGCGATCGATCAAGATATGGAAACTAACGGGGTTTGGAGCCGAGAAATTGAGTATGTCACCCGGTTGGGGGAGGTCTTCTGGGGTAATATTGCCGCTAAACCCATTGTGGTGGCCGGCAGAGCTATGAATTTAGTCCGAGTTACAGACATTAGCAAGAACAAACAAGCCGAAGCAAAAATTCAGCAAACGACCAAGCAACTAGAGGCAGCTAACCGGGAATTAGAGGCCTTTGCCTACTCGGTTTCCCACGATCTGCGGGCGCCCTTGCGAGCGATCGACGGGTTTAGCAAAGCCCTACTGGAAGACTATGGCGAGCAGTTTGATGAAGAAGCCCAAGATTACTTCGATCGCATCCATCGAGCAGTAGAACGGATGGGAGATTTAATCGATGATCTCTTACGCCTATCACGGGTTTCTAGGGCAGAAGTTCAACATAGCAGGGTAAACTTAAGTAGGCTAGTCCAAGAAATTGCCACTAATTTACAAGAATCTGAGCCGAGCCGTCAAGTTGAGTTTGCGATCGTTCCTGAGGCGATCGTCTATGCTGATACTAACCTGATGCGCGTTGTCCTAGAAAATTTACTCCAAAATGCTTGGAAATTTACTAGCCATCATCCCACTGCCCGCATTGAATTTGGTATTTTTGAGGAA
>JANMHD010000358.1:0-2136 GCA_031374985.1 Coleofasciculaceae cyanobacterium OTE_70_metabat_329
ACCTTGAGTTTTAATAAGTTCAAAATGCTCTTCAATTTCTTGGGGAGTATTATCCCAAGAGACTTCCTTTTGAGGCAGTACATCGTGGTACATGATCACAGGGACTCTGGCCAAACGAGCTCGATCGCTAATATTCGGCCAGGGGGCGGGTTGTAGATAGGCATTCACTCCACCAACTAAATCTAAAAACATTCCTTGCCACTGTTGATCAAACTGACTTTTGAAGTTAGTTGCTTGCCCAAGAATACTGGCGGGAATTTCTGGGTTCATGCCGTTGGTAATAGAACAGCTTGCTGAGGAGTTATTGGGGCTAGAGTCGTTATTAGAGCTAGGGTTATTAGAACTAGAACTATTAGAACTAGGTTTAATACCAGTATCAGGAGTTGTCGGAAAAAGACTCTTTTCCGTAGGAGAATTTTGGGGAGAAGTAGAGGAGTATACGGTAGCTGTTAATCCAATTAAAAATAGTGATCCTAGAAAAAAGGTATAGATGATTTTAATTATTTTTTTTCTAGTTAATCTGTTCTTAACTAATCTCCCTAAAAACCGAGACATCCTAAGCATAAAAACTCCTGTATCTGTAAAGCCTGCCAAGAATAGTGTAATATCTTTTTACTTTTTGGCAATAGGTAATCAGGATTTAGTGGTACTAAAAAAATAAAGGTGTCCCCTAGGTTGTGCGGAACATCTTTGACAAAAAATTAGGAATTTGAGTAAAAGATTTTGAGGAGTGTAGGAATGCCCTTAGTTAAGCGTTGTCTGGCAGAGTTTATTGGAACTTTTTGGTTAGTATTTGGGGGTTGTGGTAGTTCCATATTTGCCGCAGCTTTTCCTAATACAGGGATTGGAATATTAGGAGTGTCTCTTGCCTTTGGGATGACAGTGATGACTATGGGTTATGCGATCGGGGATATTTCAGGGGCGCATCTCAACCCGGCAGTATCGATCGGCTTCTGGGCGGCTCGCCGCTTTCCCCTCAAGTATTTATTGCCCTACATAGGAGTACAGGTATTGGGAGGAATTTTTGGGGCAGGAATGCTGTATCTAATTGCTAGTCGCCGAGTGGGGTTTGATGTGACAGGAGGGTTTGCAGCTAATGGCTTTGGAGCTAATTCTCCGGGGGGTTATACTTTTGGGGCAGCGATCGTTGGGGAATTTATCCTAACTTTTATTTTTTTATTTATCGTCCTACGAGTCACGGAACCCAAGCTTTCCCAAGGCTTTGCTCCCCTAGCGATCGGACTCACCTATACTTTAATTCATCTGATAAGTATGCCGATTACCAATACTTCTATTAATCCTGCCCGGAGTACGGCAACGGCCTTGTTTGTTAAGGCTTGGGCTTTGAACCAACTCTGGGTATTTTGGGTATTTCCCATCGCTGGGGCGATCGCTGCGGGATTAATCTATGCTTTTCTCTTTGCACCTACTAAGGAATAACTAGAGTAGTTCTATCTTTTAAGTAGTTTTGATATGGAATTCTGCAAAATACTAGGAATTAACTTTGGGTTAGGTAAAAAGACTATTCCTAGTTGCTGCATCAATCCTAGGGCATCGCCTTGTCCCCAATGCTCAACAATTTTGTTATTTTCTAAACGGTCAATGTGCATAATTGACAACTTAATTTCTCTCCCTGTTGGTGGTAGCCCTTGAAATTCTCCCAGATGTATCCCAGTGAATGTGCCGCAAGTAACTACCTTATCTTCGGAAACAATTACTTCATCAAAAGTATGTTTACCATTAGCAAAAGCTAAATAGAATGACATCCCAAATTTTCTAAAAACTTCTTTATCCATGGGTTCTGGGACGCCAGCCATGTGAGCGATGAAATTAGGGGCAAGTAGCTCTAGGGCTTGATCCATTTGGCGGTTATCAAAGGACTGATAAAACTGAAGGATAGTAGCTTTATTTTGCTCGGCAAGCATAAATCAATAAAATCTCCTAAATTAATTTCTGACGAAAATCACTTGAGCTAACTCGTTACGTAATGCTGCCTCCTGCCCCGTTTCCCCTAGACTGGCAGCTAGAATGATTGATCGCTCTAAATAATTTCTCGCCGCTAAGCGATCGCCGATCGCCCCATAAAAACGACCATAGGCAATCAAACTACTCAGTTCCTGCTGCAAATTATTAGTT
>JANMHD010000567.1:0-5480 GCA_031374985.1 Coleofasciculaceae cyanobacterium OTE_70_metabat_329
CTACTATTATCTTTTCCCACATTTCTGCTATAGTAGTAAAGTTCTCAAAAATTATTTGGGGGCGGTTAGCTCAGTTGGTAGAGCGCCTGCCTTACAAGCAGGTGGCCACTGGTTCGAGTCCAGTACCGCCCATACAAAAATCATATATTTTTCCCGCCAAAGACTTAGTTATGTTTAAACTAACACTTTCGGCGGCTTAGTTAGTAGTGATACAACATTTTACAGGGGTAGGGGGCTAATTCTTTTTCGGTCACCAGAGGCTTAAGCCCTTTACCTTTCATCCACACACTAGAAAAGTGCTGTAAGATTTATGGTTTCATTTTTACCCTATAAAAAACTAGAGGGTGCATTAATATTCTTAATACACCCTTATCTAATTTAGAAATTTAGCTTAGAAAAAATCTAAGAATCTAGCCTTGGGTTTTGATACCTATTTCTTGACCCCGGAATTTGGGTTTGCTGCTAAAGCGTCCTCCTTGAGAATCACCCCCTCGATCATAGCGGTCATTGCGATCATTGCGACCGTGACTCCCCCGATCGTAGCGGTCATTATGTTGACCACCCTTGAGCATTGGCTTACCAGAATCTACAGGGATATCTAGGTCTTCAGTATTACCCCAGCTAGGTTGGGTTTCATCATAGAACATTTGTAGAGCCGCCGCTGCGATCGCCTGGGGATCATAATCTTCACTCAGTTCCCGGACTATGGGCAAGAAGGAAGCCATTCTCTCCCCGGTCAGAGCTTCTTTGAGTTGAGATTGTAATTTGTCTAGGCGTTTTGCCTCAATTTGCGATCGGCTAGGAATCTTCACAACTTCAATACCTTGGCGCACTCGGCGTTCAATTAATTGTAGTTTCCGACGTTCCATAGAGCCAATCAAGGAAATTGCGACCCCAGTTTTGCCGGCTCTGCCAGTTCTGCCAATCCGGTGAATATAGGTTTCCACACTATCGGGCAAATCGTAGTTGATTACATGGGTCAGGTGATCTACATCTAAACCACGAGCCGCAATATCAGTTGCCACAACCCAACGGACTTGGCATTGGCGGAATCTTTGTAGTAGGCGCTCCCGTTGTCCTTGGCTGAGGTCACCGTGGTATTCATCAGCACTGTGACCCGCTGCTTGGAGTTGGCTAGTCAATTCTGCTGCTGCTGCTCGTGTTCGCACAAAAATCAAAGCTGCTTCTGGATCTTCTAGTTCCAAGATGGGCTGCAAGGCTCTGCTCTTTGTCCAGCCTCTGGGGATCATGTATACTTTTTGGTCAATTTTGCTTGGAGCCGCTTTGGGCTGATCTACAGTGACAGTGGCGGGAGATTTGAGGAATCTATTTACCAAATCTCGAATCTGCCGGGGCATAGTGGCACTAAAACAGGCTGTTTGGCGGCTAGTAGGGGAACTCTCGAGGATGGTTTGCACATCATCAATGAAGCCCATACTGAGCATTTCATCAGCTTCATCCAAGACGACAAAGCGGACTTGATCTAGCTTCAGATTACCCCGATTCAGAAGGTCAATTACTCGTCCCGGTGTGCCTACAACAATCTGGACACCTTTTTGTAAAGGGCGAGTCTGGCGTTCCATAGATTGACCACCACAAACCGTAAGAATCTGGAGGCGGCGGAAATCTTTGCTGGGGCGATCGCTAATCCCGCTAAAATCTTTGATCGCCTGAGTTACTTGTTGAGCCAATTCCCTAGTAGGGGTGAGGATTAGGGCTTGAACATCTTTGCTATCTACATCAATCTGCTCCAAAATCGGCAAAGAGAAAGCGGCAGTTTTACCTGTCCCGGTTTGGGACTGACCGACTACATCTCGCCCAGACAGTAACTGAGGAATTGCCTGAGCCTGAATATGGGTAGGGGTAGAAAAACCAAGAGCTTCTATTTGTTGAACAAGAACGTCTGATAGACCAAGGCTAGAAAATGAAAGGGTCATAATTTATTGATTTAGTTTTGTGAAGTTGATTTACTCATGATTTACCCAAGATTTACTCATGGGGGAATGTCTGACCGTAGAGATCATAGACATCAGCATCAGTGATTTTTACCCTAGTGATTGTGCCTAGGTGAGCTTCCCCTTGCACATAAACTAACCCATCCACTTCTGGAGAAAAGTTAGGCGATCGCCCAATCAATTCCCCGGTCTCTGGATTTTCCTGCTCGATTAGCACATCCACTACCTTGCCCACATAGGTTTGATTTTTTTGGAAAGATATCGGCTGTTGAGCAGCCATCAGGGTGTCACGCCGGGCATCCATTACTTCCTGAGCAATCTGGTGGGGCAAGTTGAAGGCGGGAGTTCCTTCTTCACGAGAAAAAGTAAACACGCCTGCATGGTCAAATTCATGACGCTTTACGAATTGTAACAAATGTTGGAAGTGTTCATCCGTTTCTCCGGGAAATCCCACAATAAATGTGGTTCGCATCACCGCTTCGGGAATCGCCGTCTTAATTTGTTCAATGATTCTGTCGTTGACTCTCCCATGCCAAGGACGATTCATCGCCCGGAGCATATCAGGATGGGAGTGTTGCAAGGGCAAATCTAGGTAAGGGAGGATATTGGGAGTTTCTCGAATTGCAGTGATAACCGCGGTCGTTAAACCCGTAGGGTAGGCGTAGTGCATTCTAATCCACGGGATATCCACTTTGCCTAAAGCCCTGATTAGTTCGGCTAATTTAGGCTCCCCGTATAAGTCTAACCCATAATTGGTCGTAATTTGAGAAATCAGAATAATTTCTTGCACACCCTGGGCAGCTAATTGTTGAGCTTCAGCGACAATAGACTCGATGGTTCTCGATCGCTGATTTCCCCGCAGGTGGGGAATAATACAAAAAGCACAGCGATAATCGCAGCCCTCAGCCACCCGCAGATAGGCCACGCCCTCGGAAGTTGTCCGGTAGCGGGGAACAGTTTCATCGGCGATATAAGTGGGTTCTTGGGTGATTTGGGTGACTCGATCGCCCTGCTCTACCCTTTCGATTACCTCAACAATTTTATGATAGTCTCCTGTTCCAACCACAGCTACGGCTTCAGGAATTTCTTCTAGCAATTGGTCCTGAAAATGCTGTGCCATACAGCCAGTAATTACAATTTTTTTATCAGCCTCTGCCAATTCCACAAGGGTACGGACAGATTCTTGACGAGCGGATTCAATAAAGCTACAGGTATTTACAATTACATAGTCTGCCAAGTCTTCATTGGCATCCACCCCATAGCCAGCTTCCACCAGCAGCCCCAGCATATGCTCTGTATCAATGCGGTTTTTTTCACAGCCGAGGTGCGAGATGGCAATAGTAGGCTTATTAGTCATAGAATTTTTATAACGGTTACTAGGGAGATTTAGATTTTTGATTTGTGTAGATTAGTGTGTATCTCCTAAGAAACAATTATGGGTTTACTCGCAAATAGAGATACAATTTTGGTTGAAATTCTAGAAGTACATGAACTTTTATTAAAACATTTAATAGGCAGTATAACGCTTCCATAGCTAGGAATATTTGTGAGTCTCAAGCAAATCTTTAAAACCCCAAATCCCATTATTGGTGTGGTGCATTTATTGCCCCTGCCTAGTTCTGCCCGTTGGGGGGGGAGCCTTCAAGCAGTGATCGATCGCGCGGAGCAGGAAGCTACAGCTCTTGCAGCTGGGGGTGTAGACGGGATCATGATCGAGAATTTTTTTGATGCGCCCTTTGTTAAGGATCAGGTCAATGGGGCTGTAATTAGTGCCATGTCCCTAATCATCCACCGCCTAAAAAATATTATTACTCTGCCTATGGGGGTAAATGTCCTACGGAATGATGCCCTAAGTGGGATGGCGATCGCTGCTTGCACCCAAGCCCAATTTATCCGGGTGAATGTCCTGACAGGGGTAATGGCAACGGATCAGGGCTTTATTGAGGGGAAGGCTAATGAATTGCTCCGCTACCGCCGGGAGTTGGGTTGTGATGTGCAGATTTTTGCCGATGTGTTGGTGAAACATGCTCGTCCCTTAAGCAATACAAGCTTGACTATTGCTGTCCAAGAAGCGATCGAGCGGGGTCTGGCTGATGCGGTGATCCTAAGCGGCTGGGTGACGGGGGATCCACCTAATTTAGCGGATCTAGAATTAGCCAAGGTAGCAGCCAAGGGAACTCCAGTTTTTATCGGTAGCGGGGCAACTTGGGAAAATATTGGGACGCTCATCAAAGCGGCCGATGGGGTAATTGTTTCTAGTTCCTTGAAGCGCCGGGGTAAAATTGAGGAGCCGATCGATCCCAATCGGGTGAGTCAGTTTGTAGAAGTTACCCGTATGGGAACCGAACTAAAATCTGTCCCCAGTCCCCTGCCTACTTTTAAGGTAGGGAAGTGAAGAAATAATCCCCTTAAAAATTAAAGAAACCCCCAACCCCCTTGAGAAGGTGGCTTTAGAAAATTCTTATCTTGTACCTAAAATTTATGCTAGAACCTACCCCAGAAACTAGTTCAGAACCCATTTTAGAATCTACCCCAGAATCTGTTCTAGAGCCAAGCCCTACCCCACAAGAGGTATTACCCAGTCCCTTAAGATCCCTGACAGGGGCATTAATTGCTGGGACTTTTACCTTGGGATTGTATAAACTTACTCAGGCGATCGCCACTAGTTTTGCCACTAAGCCCCTATCTTCTACGAATCCTTTAGCCTTGAGTATCTCTGCCGCAGTCCGAACCTTGGTAGTGGGTGCGAGTACCTTGGCTACAGGGATATTTGCGATCGCTGCCTTTAGCCTCGTCCTACTGGCACTCCAAGTGGCATTCCAATCCAAAAAAACTAAATCAATGTGAATTCGGGTTAAGCCAAGACCCACTCTACTGCTTATCGCAGAAAAATCGAGAAGCAAGCTACACCCTCGCCCTCGCCCAGAACAGGAGAGGGGACAAGAAAGATTTGTCTTACTTTCCTACCCTGCGGGAAGTCTTACGCCTACCGCCTCTTGTGGGAGAAGGGGTATAGCCCAAGGGGCATTCAAGAAAGGGGGATGTAGCTTGCTTCCCGTAAGGGTGGGGTATTTCTTGTCCCGAATTCACGTTAAATCAACCTAAGAAGAAAAATCCCCTTAATCTTTTTACTACAGCAGGTTGTAGCCTAGTAAGTTACAATCTCGATCTTAAAGTCCCCCTTCAAAGGTGGATTCAGGGGGTTCTTTCTAGTTTTAATTGAACCAAAACTGCTGTAACATGCCGCTACGCTAGAATAAAGGCGGATTTTACTTTTGTAGTAATGGTTTTTACAGCCACTAAATTTTAAATTCTAGATTCTTGCCTACTGCGGCTGAGAGATTGGGTAAATCATGTAGCTCTAGTTGTTGCTGGAGACCCAGAAGAATTTCTCGTACCAGACCCGGGCCTTGGTATGCCCAACCCGTATAGATTTGTACCAGACTTGCCCCCGCATTAATTTTCTGCCAAGCATCAGCCGACGTGAAGATACCCCCGACCCCAATAATAAGTAATTTACCTTGG
>JANMHD010000607.1:0-6522 GCA_031374985.1 Coleofasciculaceae cyanobacterium OTE_70_metabat_329
GTTTAAGAGGCTTCTTGGGGAATTACTGGAGAACAGGGACGGATTTGAAGTTCTTGGTAAAAATCTGCTTGCCACAATTCTACTTGGGATTGCGAAGTCAGGAGTAATAAAGCCCAAAAAATTGCCACCCGATCGCTATTCTCACCATGATGTATCACTTGATTACTGACTAAAGATTCTGGCTGGTTTTCTTTCCATAATTCCACCAGATCATCAAGATTAATAAAATCAATTTCAGGATGCGATCGCCACCATTCTTGGAGCATAATTTCGAGAGCGATCGCAGTTTCCGTCAGATTTTCTTGGTGCGCCAACTCTAGAGCTGCTTTGAGGCTTCCCTTACTAGGAGGACGGCGGCGGGGTTGCTGGATTTTGGTATCCATTTCCCCTTGAATTTCCTGCAACTGAATAATTAGATCCTGCAACGTAACCGGACGCTTTTGTAAAGTTTGAGGAACTGCCCGCAGGCGGATATGTCGTTCTAAGTATTGTGGTGTATAGTTACGAGTAAAATCTAGATCTATTTCTTCAGGGGACGGCAATTCTTCGATCGCTTCTTCCTGGGCAAGGGTTTCCGCCTTGAGCAGCACCAGCATAGAAGCCCAGAGAAAAGCCTGCCCCGATTCCGACAGATCTGGGTCAGTTTGGAAAGCCAACTCACTAAGGTAGCGATCAATAACATCAATCACCTGCACATCCCAAGGATTGATCTCTCCCTGTTGAGCCAGATCAATCAATTCGGCAATGGTTTCTTGGGCAGAGGTCATGGCAGATTCTAGGAGGTTGAAAGAGGTACACCCTTCACAGGTGCCTTTTTAATTTTTTAGGCTGGTTCTTCCTTGACGATCGAGGCAGTACTGGCCGCTAGAGCTTGATTTTCTACTTCGGCTTTATATTGATCTATATCTTTTTCCAACTCCTCAATGCGTTCATCCTTAGCCCTCATTTGGCTCATCTGCTTCCGGTATTCCAACTGCCTTAGGAGTCTATTCCATATCCCAAACATCCATGCCAAAACTCCCCCTAACCCCAAGGTAAGGATTAGCTCGATCGATAGGGGTGCTTGAATTTCTACTCCTTCTACTACCCGGACTACTACTAAGTCTGTATTCTCTAAGCTGAACAAAGCCAGAGCCAAACAAAAGGCAAAAATAATTAAAAAATTGATTGCACGCATTACTAATAATCCCCTAAATAATCCCTAAAAAATTCGGCAGTCTTCCCTAAAGTCTCCCCCTCAATAGAGGGAAATTTTTAAAAAATTTAGTAGTCTTCAAAAGAATTTGCCCGCAGTGTGGGGAAGTCCTTACTTTTTTAGCACCACCAAAAATCCTAAATAACATCCTAGAGCAAAAACCACAGCAAAAATCATTTATAATAGACTGCTAGACAAAATTTACATAATTAATCCTATGGCAGTTCCTAAGAAAAAGACATCGAAATCTAAACGTGACAAGCGCCGCGCCACTTGGCGGCATAAGGCAGCTATCCAAGCTCAAAAAGCCCTCAGCCTAGGTAAGGCAATTCTTTCTGAGCGGACAACTTTCATCTATCCTAAAGCTGAGGAAGAAGACGAGGAAGAGTAAAAATCCTCTAGGTTTGCTCCTAGCTTGATATTGGTTATCAAAGCGATTATTAATTTTAATCACTATGCCTCTAGGTTCCTTCAAGACTTGGGGGTATTAGTTTTATTTATAGTTGCCAAGCTGGTTAGGTGGTAGAACTCTTATTTCACAAGAATTTTACCAAAAGGAAGAATTATCTAGGGGCTAAACTTATGATTATGCCAGCAGTATTGCTTGGGGGAATGTTGTCGATCGCTACTCCTTTTGTTTCTGAAAGTTCAGCGATCGCCCCCCTGTCAGAAGTCAACTTTTTAGTACAAACACCCGTAGATACCGAAATTCCCCCTCGTCCAGACCCCAGCGATCGTCTATTTTTGGCAAATATTACCAATCCCCAAGATGCCCGTAACTTTCTAGAGCAAATGCGATCGGCAGCTAGTAATATAGACCCTTTGGCACTGGCTGAATTGGTACATTATCCCTTTGTCACCTACGACAGAGGCAGACCAGTAAAAACCTATGCAACATCAACAGATTTGTTGCGAGACTTTGAGCAAATATTTACTCCTCGTGTGATCGCTGCCATGCGGGATGCCCAGTATAGTGATCTATTTGTTAACTCTCAAGGAGCAATGATTAGTAACGGCACTGTCTGGTTTTTTCAATATTCTGAGGGGATTAAGATCAAAGCTATTAATAGTTAGCAGTTGAAATATAAGGCCATTATTGCTTACCTAACTTTAGTCTGGCTCTTTTTGCAGCCGAGAGATAAGGCTATCGGGATGAAGTTGAGAAATGATTTCTTGAATGATGGTATTTGCTCCCAGTTCTCCCCAGGTGCAGCCTTGGAGTAGGTAAGTTTGGGTGGCTTTGCCGACTAGATAAGTTCCATAACCCGCCGTAGCACCTTGAGCGATCGCTCCACTTCCATAAGCGGTGATTCCCCCCATTCCTTCCCCTAGTAAAGCGATGCCCTTGCCCATACCCAAGAAAAGATTACTAAGAACTTCACTGAGTAATACATAACCAGAACTCAGGAGAATTTTCTGCCAAACTTTAGCCGCTTCGTAGCTAGTAATGGGCAGTCCGTAGAGTTTAGCCAAAGCTCTAATTAGTGCCAAATCTGTAATAAAGCCCCCGACCACATCAAGTACAGCTATGGGATTGAGACTTACAGCAGCAGATTTGTATTTGACATAGCGCCAGATTAATTCCTCCGCTTGGGAGGTGGTGATGTGGAGAATCTTATCGGCGATCGCATTTTGTAGTTCTCTTGCTTGGACTAAGGCATTAAGGGCTAAAAGCGATTTTCCAGATTGGTTTAGCAGGTCTAGAATTTTTTGCTGGAGTTCCCGAATTTCTAGGGGTGGCCGCTCCCAAGTGTGGGTAATACTGCCATCTAGAGCTTCAACTCTCACCGTTATGGGGGCGGGGGCGGCGGCCACCATGACAATATCTTCTGGCAGGATTGCTATGGTAGCTGGCTGGGTTTCAGGATAGGGAGCGGAGCTAGGAATATCAATTAATTCTGGGGTGGTATTGTGGGCGATCGCAATGCTAAGTTTTTGTAATTGTTGGCAAATTTCTTGGCGATCGGCTTCGGGGTAGAGATCAATTTTATTAAATACTAAAATTAGGGGTTTGTGGTGCGATCGTAATTCCTGTAGAGCTAAATATTCAGTCCGGGTAATATCTCCCGCCACAATAAACAGGATTAAATCTGCCTGCTCCGCCACCCGGCGAGCCATTTCTGCTCTATCAGCCCCAGCAATTTCATCTAAACCGGGAGTATCAATTAGTTCTACTTGGATTTTTTCACTGGGTCGCCAAAGGATCGATCGAGGAACCTGGGTCACCCCATTAGTCGCCCCTGTGGGTAAGATTTGCTGACCGACAAGGGCATTTAATACCGCCGATTTTCCCCGACTTACTAGGCCAAAAGCTGCAATGCGTACCAAGCACTGGTCTAGTTTTTCTAGGGTAGAGTTGAGAGATGTAATTTCCGCATCGATTGCTAATCCCAATTCTGGATTTTCCCTAGTTTTGGGCAAATACCAAGCCAGTGCCTGGCGAATACTAGCGCGCGATCGGTTGTAATGTTGTTCTCCCAAGGGACTAATAGGTAAGCTCATGAATTATGGGTTAACGATCTTGACAATAACTTTATCGGCCATCCTGATATTATTTTAGTTGCTAAGATTTCATTTCTGTAATTGTTAACTATTAAATAGGCAATAAATAGCTGAGAAAGGTTTGATCAATATGCCTAAAAAATTTCGCCGATTTATAGTTTTGGGTTTGTTGTCGATCGCTCTCTTCATCACTGTTCACAAAATCACTAACCCTCCTCAAGCTCCAGAAATAAGTCTTTGTCCGTTAGTAGAAACCAACTTTCCTCCAGCTACTTTAGTCAGCAATAGCCACCGGGGGGAAATATATTTAAATGGTACTTGGCAATTTTTACCAGAGTTAGGAGAGCCGAAAATACCGCCCCCAGCTACGGCAGATTGGGGAGAAATCTTAGTGCCGGGAGATTGGCAACAAAAGACTGATCCCTCCACTGCTGGAGTAGAAAAGCTAGGCACAGGGTCTATTTGGCAAAATTATCAGGGAGAAAAAGTTGGGTTAGCTTGGTATCATCGCCGAGTGACAATTCCCCCAAAGTGGGACGGGCGATCAATCCTGTTGGATTTATCCAGAATTAGTACTGATGCCGTAGTTTATCTCAACAATAATAAGTGTGGCAATATTCCTTGGGCGGGGGGGATAGTCGATATTACTAATAGGGTGACACCGGGAGTAGATGTTAATTTGCATATTTTGGTGAAAGCAGTAAATAGCGATCAACAGCAGCAAATAGTCCTTGGGCCTAATGAAGTAAAAAATAGTAATTCTAAACTAGATACTAGGGGCTTGATCGGGGATGTGCGCCTATTAAGTATGCCTAAATCTGGTCAAATAAGTGATGTTTTTGTGCAAACTTCTACCAGAAATAAAAATATCAAACTAGATGTAGAATTAGCAGAAATTTCTCAAGCTGGCACAGTAGATTTGATTGCTAAAATGTTAGATAAAAAAGGAAAAATAGAGCAAGAATTTATCAGCAGAATCTCTATTAATAAAGCAGAAAAACAAATAATATCTACCAATTGGGATTGGCAAAATCCCCGCCTTTGGGATGTGGGTCAAGGAAATTTATATACTCTCAAATTAAGCATTCAAGGGGCAGGAATTCAGGATGAGTATGATCAATCTTTTGGATTTCGAGAATTTTGGATAGAGGGGCGTAAATTCTATCTCAATGGTAAAGAACTCCGCCTCCGTCCTACTCTGTATGAAGATCAATGGCAGGGTTGGGCTGTGGGTATGCCCAAGGTCATCGAAACCTTAGTAACTAGTTATGCCAAATCTGGATTTAATATTGCCCAAGTATGGCCTTGGAATCATGATATTCGGGGTCGAAGACATTTTCAAAACCTAGTTGCCAGTATTGCCGATCGTCAAGGATTTCCTTTAATCTTTCCGGCCTTAGATATGACCGATTACACCGATACCAAGAGTTGGCGGAATGAAAATACTTGGCAGAAAAAGAAAGGCGAGTGGGAACAAAAAATGCTGCGAGAACTGCGGGGCGATCGTAATCATCCCTCTATCCTCCTCTGGGGAACTAGTCCCAACTATTTCGGTCACGGTGATGACCAGAATCCCTTAAGAATTGGCAAAAAACAACTAGTAGGATCAGTCCCTAAAAACTGGCGGGGGCAAACTTGGCCAGAAGCAGCCCAAGTTGGGGAAGAAGCCGTTACTCTGATTAAAAAGCATGATCCCACCCGTCCAGTGTTAGTCCATCAAGGAGCTTCTGTAGGCGATGTCTATGCCCTGAATTCCTACCTCAATATGCTGCCCCTCCAAGAACGGGAGGATTGGTTAAGCAATTGGAGCAAAACTGGAAACCAACCCTACATGGTGGTGGAATTTGGGACACCTTTACACACCACGATGATGCGGAGTCGAAATGGATTTGTAGATGCCTTCCATAGTGAACCTTGGATGACGGAATTTGCAGCAATTTATTTAGGGCAGGAAGCTTATCAACTGGAAAGTAAGAATTATCGCGATCGCATTAAATCCCAATTCATCAAGGGTCGAGAATACAAAAATTGGCAAGGGAATGAAGATTTAGATTTTGCTCCGGCTTTTCAAAAGTTACAAAAACTCTTTAGCACTAATACATGGCGCAGTTGGCGCACCTACGGCATCACTGGGGGAATGCTGCCTTGGAATGATGGACATGGGTGGCAGTTGACTAAGGTGGGGAAGGAGATAGAGAAGGAAGGAGGTACAGGGAGGTACAGGGAGGTACCCGAGGTAAAGAAGGTAGAGGGAGGTACAGGAGGTAAAGAAGGTAAAAAAGGTAAAGAAGAAAAGATTAATGAAAATTCATTGCCCCCCTTTTTAAGGGGGGTTGGGGGGGATCATCAAGGAGTATTTATGCCCCGGATAGCTCGGAAGTTCCGGGAGCCTTTACAACCACCTAGTTACAAAATTCAACCGAGCGGACAGGCAATTTTAGATAATAATGCCCCAACTTTGGCTTGGATTGCTGGGGCTAAGGGAGACTCGACTAATGCAGGTTTGACAACTGGATTTACAACTAAGGATCATAACTTCTGGACAGGGGAAAAGTTACGAAAGCAAGTGGTGCTAATTAATGACACTAGGCTGGAACAACCCTTTAGTTTTACTTGGCAGATTATGGTGAATAATCAAGCGATCGCTACAGGCAAATCTACGGGTAAAATTTCTCCGGCTCAAACCCAATTCTTTCCCCTAGAAATGCAATTACCAAAAACTAAGAATAAGCAAGAGGGAGAAATTAATTTAAAGGCACAGATTGGCACATCAAGTCATCAAGACCGCTTTTCTTTCCGCATTTTTCCTCAGCAAAATTCCTCAG
>JANMHD010000016.1:0-8482 GCA_031374985.1 Coleofasciculaceae cyanobacterium OTE_70_metabat_329
AGATTGCGGCTATGGTTGCCGATCGTTATATTTAATTCATCCCCATTTTCCTAAATCCGGTTGATGGCCGATCGCAATTAAACTAGCCTCTGGTTTTACATAGGGGGCAAGCCAAATTAAAAACTCTAATAAGTCACCTTGTGGAGCTAGGTGGGCAGAAACTTCTAAAGGGGAATACAAGTATTGATCGTGAAGTATCTAGGCAGTTTGCTGTGCCCTCACCAAGGGGCTAGTGACAATTAAATCAAAATTCAATCCTAGTTTGTGGAATTGTTTAACTACCCTTTGAGTTTTTTTAATCCCCTCAGAGGTTAGGGGGCGTTCCCTATCTTCTCCAAAAGTTCCTCGCTCGATCGCCAATCCATGCCGCATTAAGTATAGTTTCATGAAGATTTTAGAAAGTTATAAAAAATTATAAAAAAAGAGGTCTCCAAGACCTCCTAACTCTTAATATCTACACAACAATTTCTAGAAGAAACTATAAAGTCTCTTACAACAGACCAGTATTTGTACCTTGTCTGCCAGTGGCTAATTCCACTTTAACAATTTTGCCACCCATTTTCATGATGCGTTGCTGCTCTTTAAACCAGTTATCGTAGGGAACTAGTTTAGTAAAATAGGTATTTTGTAGCTCTCTCTGGGTTCTAATTCTAGTCTGACTAGGTACACAGGCAGTAACTTTAAACATTCTCATGAACTAACTTCTCCTAAATTCACAGCCAAAATTTTGTATTTGAAAAATTTTATTTACTTTTTTAAGGTAGCTATTTTTAATCCGGGAGTCAGGTACAAGCCCTAGCTTATCGAAACTATATCTTGTAAGATCGTCTGCAATAATCTAAAACTCTATAGCTGACTGCCCAGACTAAAACTTATAGCAAGGGTTAAGAAAGGAGACTTGATCAGACTAGCTCAAACCAGAACTAATGTAGTCAAAATATACGCCCATTTCCTTACCAGCATCAGCACCAACTAGGCTAGCAGTTACTTCCTTCATAGCTTGGATAGCTTGAACAGTGGAAGCAATAGGCACTCCTAGGGAGTTGTAGGTTTCTTTCAAGCCATTGAGAACCCGCTCATCTAGGATGGAAGGATCTCCAGCTAACATAGCGTAGGTGGAATAACGTAGGTAGTAATCTAGGTCACGGATGCAAGCAGCATAGCGACGGGTAGTGTACATGTTGCCACCGGGACGGGTAACATCAGAGTACAACAAAGACTTAGCTACAGCTTCTTTGACGATCGTAGCAGCGTTAGCACTGATAGTGGAAGCAGCACGAACCCGGAGTTCGCCAGTTTTGAAGTAGCCTTTTAGTTTTTCGAGAGCAGCGGTGTCTAGGTATTTACCTTGAACATCGGAAGAATTGATAACTGCGGTAATTGCGTCTTGCATGATTTATTTCCTGAGTTGAATTATTAATTGCGATTGGTTGGTAAGGGTAAGAAATAGATTTAACTTATTTAACTTACTGTAGGCCGCCGATCACATAATCAAAGTAGGATCCAGCTTCAGCAGCGTCTTCACCAGACAGCAGGGAGGCAGAGGCACTCTTCAGCGCCCGAACACCTTCAGCAACACCTTCGATCGGTGTACCTAAAGATTTGTACATTTCCCGCACACCTACTAGGCCGATTTCTTCGATCGGAGTGACATCACCAGCAACAATTCCGTAGGTAACTAGGCGGAGGTAGTAGTCTAGGTCACGGAGGCAGGTAGCAGTCATTTCTTCACCGTAGGCATTACCACCAGGGGAAACAACATCAGGGCGCTTTTGGAACAACTGGTCGCCAGCTTGCTTCACAAGGCGTTCACGAGAGTCAGAAATAACTTGGGCAATCCGCAGACGCTTTTCTCCAGAGGAAACAAAGCCTTTGATGCGGTCTAGTTCGCCGGGGCTGAGGTAACGGGCTTCAGCATCAGCGTTCACGATGGACTTCGTGACGATACTCATGTATAGGATTCCTCCAAAAAGTAGTAATCAATTTTATTAAAAAACAAACCTACCATCCTTCATCTTTAGGGGAATTAGAATGTAGTAATCAGGTATTGCTCACGGAAACTATTTTCCTGTATCATGCCACTTTCCTAAATCTATTCTTAATATTTTTTAATAAAAACCCTCATAAACTCTACTCATCCCAGAAAAATGTCTCGCCCTTTTCGTATTGATATAAGCTATGATGGGCAATTGGGACTAACCCCTAACCTAGCCATCCTCCTAACAAATTTTAGGGAAATTCATTCTAAAACCTGCTCTAAATTATACCCAGAGGGGGGTAAAGCTACACACTGGGTCAAGTGCATTAGCAACGACAGGAGGCTCCGTCACCACAAATCACTAGAATAATAATCAGGATTAAGAAAAACTATACGCATGGTCAGCCAGAAAACAACTGTAAAACAATCAACAATTACTAATACTAAAGATATTGGTTTCACCCTAGAAGACTTTGCCGCTCTTCTTGACAAATACGACTATCACTTCAGCCCCGGCGATATTGTCCCCGGTAAAGTTTTTAGCCTTGAGCCTAGGGGTGCCTTAATTGATATTGGAGCCAAAACTGCTGCTTTTATTCCTGTACAGGAAATGTCTATTAATCGGGTAGACAATCCTGAAGAAGTATTGCAGTCTAATGAAACTAGAGAATTTTTTATTCTGACTGATGAAAATGAAGATGGCCAACTTACACTATCTATTCGCCGAATTGAGTATATGCGGGCTTGGGAGCGAGTTAGGCAATTACAAACCGAAGATGCCACAGTCAGATCTTTGGTCTTTGCAACTAATCGGGGCGGGGCATTGGTGAGGATTGAAGGGCTACGGGGTTTTATTCCCGGCTCCCATATTAGTACCCGCAAATTAAAGGAAGATTTAGTCGGGGAAGAATTACCTCTGAAGTTTCTAGAAGTAAATGAAGATCGCAACCGTCTAGTCCTCAGCCATCGCCGGGCATTAGTAGAGCGGAAAATGAATCGCTTGGAAGTTGGAGAAGTTGTTATTGGTTCTGTCCGGGGTATTAAACCCTATGGTGCCTTTATTGATATTGGGGGTGTAAGTGGTCTCCTGCATATTTCTGAAATTTCCCATGACCATATTGATACTCCCCATAGTGTTTTTGATGTTAATGATGAAATCAAGGTGATGATTATTGACCTGGATGCGGAACGGGGAAGAATTTCTCTTTCTACTAAGCAATTAGAGTCAGAACCGGGGGATATGATCAATAACCGCGATCGTGTGTATGAAATGGCTGAAGAAATGGCGGCAAAATACCGGGAAAAACTTCGAGAGAAACTTCAAGGAGAGCCGGCAACAATGATATTGGAAGTACCTTTGGAGGAACCTCTAGATAACGACTACGAAGTGCCAGAGGATTTAGATGAGATATTTGCAGCGGCCGATGACCAGCAATTTTAAATAATATGCAACCAAAAATAATTATTCATGGCGGGGCGGGTAAGTCTGTTCAAGATAAGGGTGGTTTGCTGCCTGTAAGAGATACTTTAGGTAAAATAGTATATGAAGTATATGACCAACTCCTAGAGGGCATGACTGCGATGGAAGCGGTAGTTTTTGGCTGTCATTTATTAGAAGATGAGCCTCGGTTTAATGCTGGAACTGGCTCGGTTTTGCAATCTGATGGGCAGATTCGGATGAGTGCGGCACTAATGGATGGCAGAGCGCAACGCTTTAGTGGGGTAATTAATGTTTCTAGGGTGCAACATCCTATTGATCTGGCGCAGTTCTTGCAGGATCATAGCGATCGTGTCCTCTCGGATTACGGAGCGGTAGAATTAGCGAGAGAATTACAGGTTCCTATTTATAATCCCTTAACCACAACTCGCTTACACGAATGGATGGCAGAACGGGATCAAGGCTTTAGATCGGCTATGGCGGGAGTAGTTGCCAATAATCCTGAGGCAGGAAGGGGCACGATCGGGGTGGTAGTTTTAGATGGTGAAGGTAAGATTGCGGTGGGTACTTCTACCGGGGGTAAAGGCTTTGAGCGTATTGGGCGAGTGAGTGACTCCGCCACACCAGCAGGGAACTATGCCAACCCCCTTGCTGCGGTTAGTTGTACTGGGATTGGGGAAGATATCTTAGAAGAGTGTCTAGCGGCGAAGATTGTCATCCGGGTTAGTGATGGCTTTTCCCTAACGGCGGCCTTAGAGAAGTCTTTTACGGAGGCAAAAAATAATCAGCGGGATTTCGGGGCGATCGCTCTTGATGCGGGCGGAGGAATTGGCTGGGGCAAAACTAGCGAAGTTCTGTTTGCGGCTTACCATGATGGAGCGAAGAGTGGAGACACCCTAGAATTAACCACAGAGACTACTACGGGTTATATTAATCATTAAGTAGGTTTGATTGTATGGTGAAAGTTATGAAGCCTCTCTCTGTAGTCAAATTTGTTTTAAACATCCTGCAACTTTTGATTGGTATCACCTTAGGATTAGCCCTGATGGTGGGTGGCAGCTTAGCTGCGGGTTATTATATTTTTACAAAATTGTCAGTAACTCCAGGAAGACCAACTTTTGCAGAAGAAAAGCCTAAGCAGCCCATTATCGCTGCTTCTCCTGCAAATATAAATAAAACATCACCCAGTCCTATACTTAGTCCCACCCCTAGTCCGGTAACTCCATCACCAGAGGCAGAACCGGGACTCTACAAGGGAGTGATTAACTGGTCAGATGGATTAATCTTGCGGGATGCCCCCGGTAATAGTTCTAATCGAATCGGTGGTGTGGGCTACAATCAACAGGTGGTAGTTTTGGAGGAAAGCACGGATCAAAATTGGCAAAAAATTCGCATAGTAGCTACGGGAAAAGTAGGCTGGGTAAAAGCTGGCAATATGGATAAGGTTCCCTAATTTTTATAGAAATTGTTGTAAAACTCACTGGCTATCATACACGATCGATGGTCTATAGTTGTGAGAGTATCAAGAACTTATTCGTTGCTGCATCAAGGAAGTAGCTGAATAAACCGCTAAGGCAGTCCAAATGAAACCAAAGGTGACCGCATGGGTTGTAGTGAAAGGTTCGTGGAAAAGAAAAACGCCCAATCCAAGCTGAATACTGGGAGCTAGGTATTGGAAAAATCCCATAGTAGAGAGTCTCAGACGTTTGGCCGCATTATTAAACCATAACAATGGCAGGGAAGTTACCACACCGCAACCAATAAATAGCACAGTCAGCCACCAGCTATTGCCCCAATGACCCGATCGCATCATTGCTCCATAACCCAATAATCCTAGGGCTACAGGAGTTGCCAACAGGGTTTCTACGGCCAACCCTACCATCGGTGATACTGGGATAATTTTGCGTAGGAGACCATAAAGACCAAAGGACACTGCCAGACTGATCGCAATCCAAGGCACTTGACCAAAATATCCTATAAAGTTAACTACTCCAATCGTGGCTAGCAATACAGCTATTTTCTGCCCTAGATATAGGCGTTCCCGAAGAAATACAAAACCTAAAAGAACACTGATTAGAGGATTAATAAAATAACCCAAGCTGGTTTCGATAACTCGATCGCTATTTACACCGTAGATATACAGACCCCAATTGCAAGTTAGTAAGGTCGTACTCAGAAGTAAGCCAGCTAAAGATTTAGGCGATCGCCATAGTTCCCGAAACTCTTTACCCCGCTGTTGCAAAGTTAGAATTGCTGTCAACAGCACCATTGACCACAAAACCCGATGACTCAGGACTTCTACGGGGGAAATCTGCCCAAACAATTTCCAATATAGAGGGAATAAGCCCCAAGCACCATAAGCTAGTAGAGCATAGATTGAACCAGTCCGAGTGGCGGGGTCTAGTTTTAGGTGGTTATTCAAGACGGGTAAAGTAAACTGGGTAAAGTAAAAAGGTTCTAAGTTATATTTTAGCGATCGCTAGGGTGATTAATCTAGCTACAATTCGGGCGAAG
Organism: Coleofasciculaceae cyanobacterium OTE_70_metabat_329; assembly: GCA_031374985.1. Classification (GTDB taxonomy): domain Bacteria; phylum Cyanobacteriota; class Cyanobacteriia; order Cyanobacteriales; family JAAUUE01; genus JAAUUE01. Next base: position 5,931 of record JANMHD010000016.1, read on the forward strand.
TTGACTAGTACAGATACCAAAAACCTGCCAAATTAGACTATTCCCACTCGATCGTTCCCGGCGGCTTGGAAGTAATATCATAAACGACCCGATTGACTCCCTTAACTTCATTGACAATCCGGGTAGAAATCACCTCTAAGAGATCGTAGGGAACCCTTGCCCAGTCTGCTGTCATGCCATCTTCACTAGTAATTAGCCGAAGGACGATCGGGTAGGCATAGGTACGTTGATCGCCCATGACTCCCACACTGCGAACGGGTAACAACACTGCAAAGGCTTGCCACAGATCGTGATAGACTCCACTCCGGTTGATCTCTTGGCGGACGATTAGATCTGCATCCCGGAGAATATTTAGGCGCTCGGCAGTAACTTCTCCTAGGATGCGAATAGCTAGGCCAGGGCCCGGGAAGGGATGGCGGTTAACAATTTCTTCCGGTAGTCCAATCGATCGCCCTACCTTCCGTACTTCATCTTTGAATAGCTTACGTAGAGGTTCCACCAACTTAAATCTTAGATCCTTGGGCAATCCTCCCACGTTGTGATGGCTTTTGATCTTCACTGCCACCCGTTCCCCACTCTTGGGGTCTACATTAGTATCAGCAGATTCAATCACATCAGGGTAAAGAGTCCCCTGAGCAAGATAATCAAAAGGTCCTAGGCGCTTGGATTCTTCTTCAAATACTTGGATAAATTCATGACCAATCCGCCGGCGTTTTTCCTCTGGATCCGTAATTCCGACAATTTGGGCTAAGAAGCGATCACGGGCATTTACATACTGGACATCGATATGGAATTGTTCATGGAAAAGTTTCACCAGTCGCTCTGGTTCTTCCTTCCGCATGAAGCCCTGATCAATAAACATACAGGTAAGTTGATCGCCGATCGCCTTATGGAGCAGAAACGCTAGGGTTGAGGAATCTACTCCTCCCGATAGGGCTAGAAGAACTCGTTTATCACCAACTCTATCCCGAACTTCTCGAATAGATTCTTCCACAAAAGTGGCGGTAGTCCAAGCGGGTTCACAGTCACAGATGTGATAGACAAAATTCCGAATCATGGCAATACCGCCCACGGAATGGACTACTTCCGGGTGGAACTGCACCCCGTAAAGTTTTTGTTCTGGATTGGCGATCGCCGCTCGATCGGTATTTTCTGTCCGAGCTAGGGTAGTAAATCCTTGGGGTAATTCTATGCAGGAATCCCCGTGGCTCATCCACATGGTGCTGCCATCTTCCACATTGGTTAACAAATCTGTTGGGTCATCAATAATTAGCGATGCCTTGCCATACTCAGCCCGCTCTGCCCGCTCTACAGTTCCCCCTAATTGCTGCACCATTAATTGCATTCCGTAGCAGACCCCCAGTACCGGAATCCCCATCTGCCAAATCCCCGGATCACAGTGGGGTGCACCGGGATCGTAGACTGAATTGGGGCCGCCAGAAAGAATAATTCCTTGGGGATTAATTTCTTTAAGTTGAGCGACGGTGGTGCGATAGGAAATCACTTCCGAATAAACTTGAGTTTCCCGAATGCGGCGGGCAATTAATTCGGAATATTGAGAACCAAAGTCAAGGATGACGATGATTTGGCGTTGGCCTCTGCCTTCTGGAAGAGAATCAACAGATAGGGTAGGAACTGTAGCCGGGGAAATTTCTGGGTTAGGGGCAGTTTGCGTATTCACGTTCAGTCATAGATAGGTAGTTGTTAACTAAATTTAACATTAAATCTGACAGAGATGAGAAAGTAGATTTGCCCCTGGTTGGCTCTGAATGATGATCTGGCGGGAGCGATCGAACAATACCGAACCTACTACTACCTGCTTTTCACTGTGAATATGGATATATTCTGTAGCTTTTCGGTCAATCTGTTGGGTCATTTCGGTGTAAATTATCCCGACCCAATTAGTTTTATCAGCTGCATCCCATTGCCGGAGCAAACCCAAGGCGTTGTCAGTGGTGGAGCATTGGTAAAGTTGTTGCAATCGAGGTGTAGGTAAACCCACCTTGGCAGCGATCGCCGTGAGGATTTCTAACCTGCCATCGGCTAGATGATGATGGGTATGAAAAATTCCTCCAGCAAGTTTAATTAATTTGCCATGATAGCCAAATAGGAGAATTTCTTTCACCTCAGCTTGGGCAGCTGTCACCAGCATGGAACCCAGCCAATTGGCAGTTTTGACTACATGGCTATTGGGGATACCAAGTTTCTGGACTAGATCCAAACCATTTTCACCGATACAAAAAACTAAGGGTGTATTCTCTGCTTTGGTTTGTAATTCTTGCTGAAATACTTGTAATTGGTCTGGAGAACTCAGGGGCTGAGATATGCCTGTAGTCCCTAACAAGGATAGACCTTCTAGAACTCCAAAGGCGGCATTAGAAGTCCGGGCGGCTAGCTTCCTGCCCTCTGGAAGGACGATCGTCACCACTATCCTCTGCTCCGGTTCTAGAATACTTTGTAAATTCTCCTGTAATAACTGCGTGGCATAACTATAGATGGCAGATTTCCCTTCTGGTGTGATTCCTAAACCTTCTCCCCCTGCAATAGTTACC
>JANMHD010000040.1:0-4573 GCA_031374985.1 Coleofasciculaceae cyanobacterium OTE_70_metabat_329
CTCAAGGGGGAATTTACTCTTACGGAACCCGTTGCTCCGATCGCCCTTGATCGAGCTTTTTTACCCCAAGAGCGCTGGGGAGGGGAACTATCTTTGGATTAAATTAACCCGAACTCACGTTATTTAAGTTTTGATTTTCAAGGCCACATCCCGCCATTAGTAATCCTAACTGCTCTCTGGTGGCAACTTCAATGGGCAAAGTAGCAATAATACTGCCTTGAAACATCACCGCTACTCGATCGCATAATGCCAAAATTTCATCTAATTCTGCCGAGATTAATAGCACCCCTAAACCTTCTTCTCTGGCAGTAATAATTTGCTTATGAATAAATTCAATAGAACCCACATCTACACCCCTCGTGGGCTGAGAAGCAATCAAGAGTTTTGCCCCCCTAGACATTTCTCTAGCAATAATTACCTTTTGTTTATTTCCCCCCGATAGGTTTCCTGCCGTAGCTTTCGGATTCGCCGGGCGGACATCAAAGGCGGGGATGAGGCGATCGGCTTGGGCATCCAGGCTAGGTCTTTGCATTACTACTCCCACCGTGAAAGGCTCTTGGTAGTAGGTACATAGGGCAATATTATCCGTGAGAATATAATTTTTGACTAAGCCATACTTTTCCCGGTCTTCAGGAATGTGAGCTACTCCAGCTTCGATAATATTTCTGGGGGCAGCGTTGGTTAAATCTTGTCCTAAAATTTTTACCTTCCCTGTGGTGACAGATCTTAATCCCGTGATGGCCTCCACCAACTCCGTCTGCCCATTGCCCTGTACCCCAGCAATCCCTAAAATTTCCCCCCCTTGGACTGCCAGATTTACCCCCGAAACTACCCGCTGCTGCCGCTCATCAATTACCGTTAGATTTTCTACTTCTAAAATTGTAGAATCTGGATGGGCGCTCGCTTTTTCTACTTGCAAGATAACCTTCCGCCCCACCATCATCTCGGCCAACTTGGATTCATCTGCCTCTTGAGGGGTAACGGTTCCCACCATTCTGCCTTGGTGCATCACAGAAATCCGATCGGCGATCGCTAGTACTTCCTTAAGCTTGTGGGTGATCAGAATAGCAGCCATGCCCTGAGCAGTCAAAGCCCGAATCACATCAAATAGTTCAATCACTTCTTGGGGCGTAAGCACTGCCGTTGGTTCATCAAGGATTAAGACCTTTGCACCCCGGTAGAGAGCTTTGATAATTTCCACCTTTTGCTGAATTCCTACAGGTAAATCTCCCACTAGCGATCGGGGGTCTACCTTGAGGCTAAACTGGGCAGCTAATTCTCGAATTTTTACTTCTGGGGTGGTGCGATCGAGAATACCTAAACTACCAAACCAGCGAAATTTGGGCTGAAGTTGCTCCACTCCTAGCACAATATTTTCCGTTACGGTAAACACTGGAACTAGCATAAAATGCTGATGTACCATCCCGATTCCCTGTTGGATAGCATCATGGGGACTAGAAAATTTTACTGCCTGATTATTAACCCAAATTTCCCCACTAGTAGGCGCTTCCAAACCGTAGAGCATATTCATCAGGGTAGTTTTTCCGGCTCCATTTTCCCCCAAAAGGACATGAATCTCCCCCGGCTCCACTGAGAAATTTACTTGGTCATTGGCCAGAACACCGGGAAACTGTTTAGTGAGATTATGGGCAGCAAGGATGGGCATAGGCTTAGATTGCTAACTGGGGGTGGCTAACTTTTGCAGATTAGCTCCCGTCACCCGACAGATACGCCAATCTGGTAATACTGTAGCACCAATTTTTTCGTAGAAAGCGATCGCATTTACATTCCACTCCAACACACTCCATTCCAGTCTGCCGCAATCTTTTGCTATGGCTAATTTTGCGAGGTGAGAAATAAGTGCCTTGCCAACTCCTTGCCCCCGATACTCTGCTATTACAAATAAATCTTCTAAGTAAATTCCGGGCTTGGTTAAGAAAGTAGAATAGTTATAAAAAAACAAGGCAAAACCCACAACTTGAGTGTCTTGATTATTACTATCTTCAGTGGCCACTTCTGCCAAAATTACTTCAATCAAAGGGCGGGAACCAAATAAATGTTCTTGAAGCAAAATTTCACTTCCTGTTACTTCATGGGATAGTTTCTCGAAGGCAGCTAAATCTTGAATTAACTTAAAAATAGTCGGTACATCATGAACATTTGCCGATCGAATATGAAGTTTAGAATTAGATAAAGAACTAGACATAAATAATGATATTTTAAGGTTGATAAAACCATTAGAAATTTTAATATTAGATTGCCCTATACAGGGATACAAAACCTTGGTAGGCGCAACATATTGCATTCCTAATAGATTATACTACTAACATGGATAGCTAATGGCCTAGGTGAATTATGAGTGCTGTTACGGACAAGAAAATTTGGACAGATGAAGAATTTATGGCATTGTCTGGAGAGAGCGATCGCTATGAACTCATTGATGGAGAATTGGTAAATATGGGCAACTCTGTTAGGGAAGAAGTGATTCCGGGTTTTAGTTTGCCTATTTCTGATTTATTTATGGAGTTAAATTTTTAGATCTAATTACCTTGAATAATTTGGTTAGCGCTTAAATTTAGTTCTGGAAAACTAGGCGATCGAACAACTTTATCTTACTTTAAGTAATAGATTGAAAGTGTAAAGGTAAGAAAATAGTCATTATCTCTCCTTGTTCTGGACGCTGGCGGACGATTAACTTTCCTCCTAATGCCTGAAATAAATTTTTAGTAACGTTAAGATTTAAGCTTAAAGAACCAGTCTCTGGTTGGAGCATTAGTAACTCCCCCAAGGATTTGAAGTTAGGAGCAAAACCTAGGGGATTAATAGCCGAATTATTAGGAATATTATTGTGGTATTGGACTTGCATTTTTAAGCGATCGCCTGCCAGATTCACCTCTACCTGAATATGACTTCCCGAGTTAAGTGTCCGGGTAAAGTTCTCAATTAAACCACTTAAAACTTGATCAAGCATTGCTGGGTTACTTACTACATTAGGTAACTTTTGGGGAACTGAAACATCAAGAGTAAGATTATATTTTGCTGCCCGTTTTTGCCACCGGGGAATACTATTATGAAGGATCTGAGACAAGGACATGGCCGTAAGGTTTAAGGGATGATCTTTAATTGGCTGAGTCTCCAATTCTGTAGCCTTAAAGATCAATTCCATCCGATTAATTTGCTCAGTACATTCCGTATCAATCATCTCCAAGCGCCGACTAACTTCTAGGGGTAAATCTTTGCGTTTAAGAATTAGCCTAGTCATCGTCCGAATCGTTGCTAGAGGTGTACGAACTTCATGGGTTAAGGCCTGTAATAGTTCTACATCTTGCTGTTTCTTGTAGGAACTTTCTAGTTCGACATAGGCGGTTTTATAATCAACTTTGGGGATAACTAATTCTTGAGGAGGAATAGCAATAGAGTCCAGATGAGAAGTCGGAATTAAACCCATAATCTGCTGGGTAAATTCCATAACTAATTTATAGCTAGGACTAAGTGCAGGATATTTATGTACTAGGTTTTCTAGAGATTTCAGTTGGTGAGGACTGGCGAAGAGAATCCGGGGCTTTAGGGCTAACCAACAACTATGGGTATCTTCAGGATCAAAGGAAAATAGTAAACTTTTTTCTCCTAATTCATTCATTCCTAGTACTATAACTAGGCTAAATTCTGGGGTAAAAATCAAACAAAATTGCTCGGCAGCAAGGGGATCTCCGGGCAAAAAAGAAATATTGGATTGTTGTTTTAGTTGATCATTTTGCTCTGCTATGCCCGGTAATTGGAGGGGCATCCAAGCAAAGGGATTGAGGACTTCACTACTAAAAATAGCAGTCGGGAAGATAGTAACTAAATCTGGTTCGCTTAGGACAGGTACGGGGGCAGTAAAAATTACTCCTTGGGTTTTGTCTAAGGATTGGGGGAAATGGTTTTGGAGGAGGAGTTGGAGGGAGGCGATCGCAACTTGCCATTGTTGCTCAGCGTTATTTGGTTTAACCAAATCGGATTTAGTTAGGGTAAATTGACTGGTATTTTGTTTACTAGCTAATACTTCCCATAATGTCGGCAATAACCATCTCTGCATTGATTTACTCTCAACTAATTTAGGCTTTTGGCTCAAGCTTCTGGAATTATCTCCGAAAGACTAGGATTAATTAGATGCTATTTATAGTAGCAGGGGTGGAAAGTCATAACCTCTTACCCATTTAATCATTAGCTTAACGAGATTATGATACCTACTGGGGATCGTATAACCGTACTTTTTTGGGGTAGTCGCCTCTAATTTTTACGGAATGTTCTAAATTTCCTTGTGTTCTTATACTAAGTGAATTTACTAGGATAAGTGATTTTAGGAGGTATGGGGATGGCAAGGCGCTGGGTGAATCTGCTGGGAGTGACTCCTTTGTTACTGGGAATGATGGTTTCTATACCACCAATGGTGGTGGCTCCTTTGGTATTGGCTCAGAGTAGTAGCGAGAGTAGCCAACAAACTGAAGCTCAACGGTTATACGAGGAAGGAGAACAACTCCGGCAGCAAGGGACTAGAGAATCTTTGCAACAGGCTCTAGCTAAGTTTCAG
>JANMHD010000096.1:0-1515 GCA_031374985.1 Coleofasciculaceae cyanobacterium OTE_70_metabat_329
CCCTCCAAGACCAACCCGCACTGAGTGGGGATGGTCGTTTTTTAGTATATGTTTCTACAGAACGAGGGAAGAAGGATATTTTGGTTTACGATCGCCAGCAAGAGCGATCGCAATTACTAACTGCGGATATCCGGGGGTCGGTGCGCCAGCCAACTATTACTAATGATGGACGCTATATAGCTTACGAGACTAGTAACCTAGGACAATGGCATATTGCTTTGATCGATCGAGGCGCAAAGTTTTCTAACCCTATTCCAGAACAATAATTAAGAAGTAGAGAAGAAATATCCTCTAAACACTGCTGAACATGACGAAACACTACCGTAAAATACAAGTAATCAATGTAGTGTAAAACAGGGAACGTAGTTCTCCATTGTCAGTCCTTAAATTTTGAGCCTCCTGCCTTAATATTCTCACTGGATTAATAGATTAATGACCTATGACTAATGCCATGATCCCCAAGTACCCGTCCCTATTAACTGCTGGAGTAGTAGCGATCGTCACCACTCTACTGAATGCAGCTTCGCCTGTAGATTTTCTTAGCCTCAACCATCTGCAACAACTCAAACCTAATCAAGCTCTAGCTCAGTTAGATGCCGATGAACAAGCTAATATTCGAGTGTACCAGAGAGCCAGCCCTTCAGTAGTTTCCATTCGGGCAGGAGATGCAACAGGCAGTGGGGTGGTGGTTAGCTCTGATGGTCTAATTATTACCAATGCCCATGTAGTCAGAAATACAACTAATCTTCGAGTAACTTTGAGCGATCGCCGAGAGTTTCCGGCTCAATTAGTTGGCTATGCTAGTGGTGGCTTAGACCTAGCCGTAATTAGAGTCAGTGCGCCCAACCTAGCTCCTATCACCTTTGCCCGGGCAGGATCAGTCCAGATTGGGCAACGAGCTTTTGCGATCGGCAATCCCTTTGGTCGATTTGCCGGAACTTTCACGACTGGCATTGTGAGCCGGGTTGATCAAGACCGGGGTTTAATTCAAACCGATGCTGCGATTAATCCCGGTAACTCTGGCGGAGCTTTACTGAATAGTCAAGGGGAATTAATTGGGATTAACACCGCTATTTTTACTGGCAGTCGGGGATCGGGGACAGGAAATATTGGAATTGGTTTTGCCATTAATATCGATCGAGTCCAACCTTTTATTGCCCTAGCAAGGGAAGGTAGAGCCGCCCAGACCCCTACCCAAGAAAGTCGGATTGCTGGCAGTCGCCGTCCCCCAGAACCCATCACTCTCAATAGCAGACCCGTAACCGGAAATATCTCCAGAGAAAGCAATATCCTCTCCTCTGATAATAGCTTTTATAATATCCACTCCTTTGAAGGAAGGCAGGGGCAACGGGTAGAAATTGAAATGACTAGTCAACAATTTGTTCCTTACCTGTTTTTGCTTAATCCTGATAGCCAAGTATTAACCCAGACTGAAAATGCTCCCCCTGACAGTCGGACTATCCGCCTGAGTGCTGTTTTGCCTAGGAATGGTACGTATTTAATTTTGGCAAATAC
>JANMHD010000160.1:0-4087 GCA_031374985.1 Coleofasciculaceae cyanobacterium OTE_70_metabat_329
GAAGGATTTAGAAATAAGAAAGAGCAACAGGAATTTGCAAGACTTGCAATTAGTTTAATTAACTGGAGAAATTGTATTTTCTTATCCTTACGAACACAAATTATCTCATCAAATGGTCATAGCACAGAAATCAAAAGCCGCATTATAATGAGGTTTTTTAATCAGATCAGTCAAGATGAAGTTTATAAATCAATGCTTAAGAATATTGGTGTTTTACCACTAAATGTTCTAAAGTATTTTTTCGATTATGATTCTACTTTGAAAAATCTTCTTGATTCTTTAGAAGATAATGCCAATAATAATTTTGGTGTGAGTTTAGGTAGTCTACAAGTCCAAGAAAACTTATCTTTTCAAATTATCATAAATACTATTGATGGCGTAGTGACTATGATGCTCCTTAGCAAGCAAGTTCTTAAAGATCAAGAAGAATTTGAAATACACAAGCAGTTTTTAGTTAATGAGTATTGGAGACTTAAAGGTGCGATCAAACAGGGTGAAAATTTACCTATTGTTATTTTTAATAACCTTACCCAGATTGAAGCAGTATTTCAAGCAATAGGTATATCAGATGAACTTGATTTATCTCTAGTAAATAAAAATCAATAAAATAATTTTCCTCAAAGTCGAATATATCTATAATAACTAAAAAACTCATTTCTTAAGATGGAATTTGGATGATGAATTCTGCACCTGCACCGGGTTGGGAAATACATTCTAGGGTTCCATTGTGTCGATCGGTAATAATTTGATAACTAATAGATAAGCCCATACCTGTCCCCTTACCCACATCCTTGGTAGTGTAAAAAGGATCAAATAGACGCTGTAATACTTGGGGAGGAATACCGATACCATTATCTTTAATTCTAATACTTACCATTGTCTGTCGAACTTCGGTGGTAATCCAGATAAAACTAGGATTTGCTAATAACTCTGCTGGAGATCGCCTTTGATCTCGCTCCTCCAAAGCATCGATCGCATTACTAATAATGTTCATAAATACCTGATTTAGTTGCCCCGGATAGCATTCCACCGGGGGTAAATTTGCATATTCTTTGACCACCTCAATAGCTGGATAGTGATGTTTTGCCTTGAGGCGATGTTGCAAAATCATCAATGTACTATCAATACCCTCATGGATATCCACTGATTTAAGATCTGCCTCATCCATCCGAGAGAAAGTACGCAGAGAGAGGACAATTTTTTGAATCCGTTCTGCTCCGACTCGCATAGAATTGATCAGCTTGGGCATATCATCTACCACAAATTCCCAATCTATATCCTCAGCAACTTGACTCACTTCAGGGGCTGGTTCAGGATAGTTTCTTTGATAAGTTTGTAATAATTCTAGAAGTTTATTAGTGTATTCACTGGCATAGTTGAGATTGCCATAGATAAAATTTACTGGGTTATTAATTTCGTGAGCCACCCCAGCAACTAACTGCCCTAGGGAAGACATTTTTTCACTTTGAATTAATCGTGATTGGGCTAGTCTTAGGTCTTGAAGCGTGTTTTCTAGATCGGCAACAGTTTCCTGAAGTTCCCTCGTGCGGACTTCTACCCGTACCTCTAGAGCCTCATTAGCCTGTTGGAGAGCTAATTCTGCCTGCTTGCGATCGGTAATATCTAGCACTGTTCCTACTAACCGAACTACCTCCCCTTGCTCATTGGCGATCGGCCTGCCACTCCCCCGCAAATACCGTAGATCCTTGCCCTCTCGAAAGTAGCGAAATTCAATCTCGTAGGGGCAGTTATGGTGTATTGCTTCATAAATTGCTGTTTTCCAGGCTGTTAAATCTTCAGGATGGATATCTTTCTGCCGCTCTTCAATGGAGGGGGCTGGTTGACCGGGGTTCATGCCAAAAATACGAAACATCTCATCAGACCAAGAAACTGCTTGGGTCAGAGTATCTAAGCGCCAACTGCCTAGATGTGCCATTTGTTGTGCCTCTTGTAGAGTTGCTTCACTGGCAGCAAGATCCTTCATAATTTGGCGCAGACTAGCAGTCCGCTCTTGGACTTTCATTTCTAGTTGAGCATTTGTCTGCTGGAGTTTCATTTCAGCTTGCTTGCGATCGGTAATACTCAACCCTGCGCCTCGGAAACCAATAATTTCTCCTTGAGCATCTAGGATAGGCAATCCATTTACTTCTTCCCAAACTATTTCACCACTGGGCAGAATATTTTGATGCTCTAGACGGAAACTACTTTTTTGGATGGCCGCCTGTTCAAGAATCACCATAACTTGGGCAACATCTCCAGGAGGCATAAATTCTAGGGGAGAACGCCCCAAAAGTTCACCAGGGGCGTAGCCCTTGACTAGCTTTGCCTTCTCTGTCACAAATATATAATGTCCTTGAGCATCTAGTTCCCAGATATATTCCCCGGCTGCTTCACTGATATCTCGAAAGCGCTTTTCACTCTGTCGGTGTCGCTGTACCTCTTGTTCTAGAGCAGCAGTACGTTCGCTGACTCTAGTTTCTAGTTCATTTTTAAGTTTCTCTAGAACAATTTCGGCGTTTTTGCGATCGGTAATATCAAAGGACACACCCGCTAAACCTAATAATTCTCCCGTTGGGTTATAAACAAGAGTTTTGATGGTAGAAAACCAATGCTGGCCACCGTCAACTGTGATTACCATTTCTTCCAGCGCCATAGATTGAGTCTGGGCTGAGATCATTTCCAAATCCTCTTGGCGAAACCTCTGTGCATCGATGGATTCCCATAGGTCTGCATCAGTCTTTCCCAAAACTGCTTGAATATTTGTACCTGTTTCCTGGCAAAAATGCTGATTTACAGCTAAGTAATTACCATTTATATCCTTAAGCCAGATTCGATAGGGCAAATGGTCTAGAGTAGTTCTGAGATATTTCTGTAGCTCTACCTCAGTTTCCAATTCAGATACCCGCTGCCGGAGAGCGGCTAATTCTGAGGCTAATTCTTGGGAAGAAGATACTTTAGCCATAATTTATTCATCCCCCACAAAAGTTTTCTACTCTACTGATTAGTTTAAGAGGAAAACAAGGTTTTGCATTAGTTTCTCTACTGGTAATCTAGAATAATTAAGCTCAAGGAATGAATTCTGTAAACTCTGGAGTGCCGTAAATCATAGTTCGATCGAATGCTGCCAAAATTTGCCTATCACTAGCGGGTGAATTTAAACAACGACACACTAAAGCCGCCACATCTGCTCGATGGATAGAACCTGCTACATGATAATCAGTGGTTAATACTGCCGTGCCTGTGGCTGGGGCTGACTTTAGTCCTCCAGGACGAATAATAGTATAGTTCAATCCGCTATTAATCAGATGATTCTCAGCCTGTTCTTTTTCTAATAAAACTGGCTTCAAAGTTTCATAAGCTGGTGCTGGAATGGTGGCGGCACTATTGCCTGTACCGAGGGAAGTAATTAGGATAAACTTTTTTATCCCCGCTTGGACAGCCGCATCAATTAAGTTTTTATTGCCTAAATAATCTGCTCTGATGCCATCCTTGGGCAAGCCGCCGATCGTACTAATCACCACCTCTATAGGTTGAGCTTGCATGGCCTGACTCACTGAGATCGCATCAAGGGCATCACCAATAATTATTTTGATCCCCATTGCTTCTAATTCTGGATTGGGCGATCGAACTAGGGCTGTAATATTATTTGGCTCTTGATCTTGGTTATCAATTAAAATCTGGGCAATTTCTCGACCCACACCCCGACTAGCTCCAGCAATAAAAATATTCATCAAATTACTCCTTTACCTTCTTTACCTTCTTTACCTTCTTTACCTCCCTTTACCTCCTTCTCAGAAAAAATGCTGAGGAGCCAACGGGTGACTGCGCCATGATCTTCAGTCTGTGATCGCACTAAGGCTTCTTCGATGGTAGCGATCGCCAGTCCGGGCAGCAAATAGGAAGTAGAAATAGCTTCCCCGGTAGTTAAATTTGTAGCCATAACTCGACTGTTATTAACATCCACCACCCAATATTCCTTGACTCCCAGCTTACGGTAAATCTGCAACTTTCTTGTAGAGTCATCTATTAGGCTAGTAGCAGAGATTTCGATCGTCAGGTTCGGCATATCCATTTGATCCACGCTCAA
>JANMHD010000179.1:0-7526 GCA_031374985.1 Coleofasciculaceae cyanobacterium OTE_70_metabat_329
TGCCCAGCAGGAATAGTGAGTGCTGGATTTTTAGGAATTCCTTTGCCGCCATCAGCAATGTTATTGACAAAGTAGGTTTGAGGAATCGGTGTAACTAGTGGAACTTTACCCCATGAGTTAGCTTCAAACGTGAGTACAGAACCATAGGAAGTAGGACTACCTGATGGGTTTATGCCTGTAATTGCAGCAATCTTAAACCCATCATGGCCAGTTACTGCACCCCGCTCAAGAACAACAAAACCCGTGTTATCACTTGCTTGAATAGGATTTTCTAAAACAAAATCTAGCCGCTCAATACTCGCATTCCCGTTGTAGGGTCTATTTTGAACATTTGCTCCAGTATTTGTGAAAACATTATCGTAGCCGGCAAGAATATTATTTTCGGAGAAAAGCTGTTCTTCCGAAAGCGGGCCAGAACTAAGAAAGGTAAAACCATTGCTCTCAGAATTAAGTGTCCCAAAATACCAAGCTAGCTGTCTTGTATCTGTGCTAGGTTTGCGTTGAACATAAACCCTTGCAGGAGTATTTCCTTCTACTTTGGCTTTTCCAGACTCAAAAGATAATTCTTTAATGGATTGTGTTAACCCTAAAAAGTTTAGTGTAAATGATTTGCTTTCAAACTCACTATCACCTCTAATCTGAGTAATGGAGTTTGAGGGGTTAGCCTTGGTAATGATATTTAGGGCTGTGATATCATTCCCGACGCTCTGATTTTGGGCTAGGGAAAGTTTTGGAAAAAGACCTACTAGTAATATTAGTAAGAAACTAAAGCAGCAGAAAAAACTAGCTTTAATGAGAGTATGCTTACCCAGATAGTTCATTGGCTTATATGGCTTAAATACTTTTTATTAGAATGCCTCCCACAGAGTAGCATTATTTTAAATATCTTTTTAATACTCGTCAGATGACTTTGAATTTTTGATTTACGAAGCCTTGCATCCTAGATTTTTCTTTAAGCTCCGTGCGCCAAAGTGGTCAACCGCCGAATGCCCAACACGAACAAACCATGTCTGAGCATCTGGTAATCTTTCTGTGAGAAGTTTTGATGCTGTCAGCAAATCATCACCCACTTCAAAATATCCGGTTTCGATATCGATCGCCACTATCCTGCCATAATTATCTGCTTCGACTTGGGAGCGCACCTGAGATTCATAGATATCATTACCCCGACGGGCAAATTCTTCCTTACTGTAACGGGGTTGCCGGACTGTCATAGGTTTGACTTTGCTTAGTTTTCTTAATATTTTACCAATAAATCTTAAAATTCCAAATTCTGCTACCCTAGACGATCCCTAAATTTTAACCAAAGTGCTACGATTGCGAGAGAATATAAAAATGAGAAAATAAGGGAAAATACTCAATGGTAGAGTTAAACAAGTCAATACCCTTCTATGGTAGGGATATTAGGCTGACGGTGGGCTTGCTAGCGCCCCAAGCTGGTGGTTGTGTGTTGATTCAGTCTGGAGATACGGCTGTTTTGGTAACCGCAACCCGTGCCGCAGCTAGAGAAGGCATAGATTTTTTGCCCTTGTTGGTAGATTATGAAGAAAGATTATACGCTGCTGGGCGGATTCCCGGTGGTTTCCTGCGACGGGAAGGCAGACCCCCAGAGAAAGTTACCTTAACTAGTCGATTGATCGATCGCCCCTTGCGTCCTCTATTCCCCAATTGGCTCCGGGATGATATCCAAGTAGTTGCAACTACCTTATCTCTGGATGAAAATGTGCCACCAGATGTATTAGCAGTAACGGGAGCATCCATTGCCGTATTGCAAGCTCAGATTCCTTTCCAAGGGCCGATGGCCGCCGTGCGAGTTGGTTTAATTGGGGATGATTTTATTATAAATCCTACCTACAAAGAAATCGAAGCAGGAGATTTAGACCTAGTAGTAGCTGGTTCTCCTGATGGGGTGATCATGGTGGAAGCCGGAGCTAATCAACTGCCAGAGCAGGATATTATTGAAGCGATCGACTTTGGCTATGAAGCCGTTCAAGACCTAATTGCCAAGCAACGAGAAGTAATGGCAGAACTAGGAATTGTAATTATTGAGGCTGCTGCCCCTGAAGTAGATTCTAGGGTGGAAGATTTTATCACCGAGAGAACCAAAGTAGAAATTAGAGGCGTTCTGGCTCAGGGTCTCAAGGATAAAAATGAACGGGATGGGGCATTGGATGCCATTAAAGCTGGGGTAGTAGCAGCGATCGCTGAACTTCCTGAAGAAGACCCCATTCGAGTGATCACCGGCGAACAAAGCAAGGTTATTGGCTCTGTGTTCAAGGAAATCACCAAAAAGTTGATGCGGAAGCAGATTATCGAAGATGGGGTACGGGTAGATGGCAGAAAACTTGATGAAGTCCGCCCGGTATCTTGTCGGGTAGGGATTCTCCCCCGCCGTGTTCACGGAACAGGGCTGTTTAATCGGGGATTAACCCAAGTCCTGTCGGCTGTCACCCTAGGTAGTCCCGGTGATGCTCAGGAAATGGATGACTTGCATCCTGATGAACAAAAACGCTACATGCACCATTATAATTTCCCCCCCTATTCTGTGGGCGAAACCAAGCCTATGCGATCGCCCGGTCGCCGAGAAATTGGTCACGGAGCTTTAGCCGAGAGAGCGATCGTTCCTGTATTACCTTCTAAGGCACAATTTCCCTACGTCCTCCGGGTAGTCTCAGAAATTCTTTCCTCCAACGGCTCTACCTCTATGGGTTCGGTGTGTGGTTCTACCCTGGCCTTGATGGATGCAGGGGTTCCCATTACCAAACCCGTCAGCGGAGCAGCTATGGGCTTAATCAAAGAAGGTGATGAAGTAAGAATTCTGACAGATATTCAAGGGATTGAAGACTTCCTTGGAGATATGGACTTCAAAGTAGCTGGAACTGATACCGGAATTACAGCCCTACAAATGGATATGAAAATCTCTGGTCTGCCGATGCAAGTAATCGAAGAGGCCATCAATCAAGCAAAACCTGCCAGATTGCACATCCTCGAAAAAATGTTAGCAGCCATTGACAAGCCCCGTTCAGAGCTATCTCCTTTTGCCCCTAGGTTAATGACTGTAAAAATTGACCCAGACCTGATTGGTTTAGTCATTGGACCCGGAGGTAAAACCATTAAGGGGATTACGGAGCAGACTGGAGCAAAAATTGATATTGACGATGATGGAACTGTAACCGTTTCTTCCTCTAGTAGTGAAGGAGCAAAAAGAGCGATCGTGATCATTCAAGGCATGACCCGGAAGCTCAACGAAGGGGATGTCTATGTGGGGAAAGTAACCCGGATTATTCAAATTGGGGCTTTTGTAGAAATTCTTCCCGGCAAGGAAGGAATGATCCATATTTCCCAGTTAGCCGATCGCCGAGTAGGCAAAGTAGAAGATGAAGTTGCCGTAGGAGATGAAGTGATTGTGAAGATCCGAGAATTAGATTCTAAAGGTCGGATTAATCTGACTCGCCTTGGTATTCACCCAGATCAAGCTACTGCTGCTCGGCAAGCGCTAGAGAAACAGTAGAGAAGATACCCCCTGCCCCCCTTAAAAAGGGGGGAAAGAATTTTCTTAAAGTCCCCCTTTTTAAGGGGGATTTAGGGGGATCCTCTACATCAAACAAACGGAGAGTAATTATTTTTACCTCCCCTTACCTCTTTTACCTCCCTATACCTCCTTTATCTCCCTCCCCATGTCCCTCAAGGCTATCCTCTTCGACTTTAATGGTGTAATTATCAATGATGAAACTATCCACGAAGAGTTGATAGGGGAATTATTGATTCAAGAAAATTTGCGCTATGCACCCGGTGAGTATCGATCGCTTTGTTTGGGGAAGAGTGATCGGGTATGTCTCAGGGATTTATTAGAAAGGCGGGGGCGGATTCCTAATGAGGTTTATCTTCAGCAATTGATGCAGAAAAAAAGTATTGCCTATCAAGATCGTTTGGCAGGAATGGAGCAACTGCCTATCTATCCGGGTTTAGAAGATTTGATTTATAAACTCCGGTTGGCAAAGTTACCCCTAGGGATTGTGTCTGGAGCAATGCGCCGGGAAGTAGAGATGGTGTTGGAGCGATCGAACTTGAGGCAATACTTCTCAATTATTGTAGCCGGGGATGAAATTACTACCAGCAAACCAGATCCCCAGGGCTATCTACTAGGAGCCAAGAAATTAGGAGAAATGTTTCCAGAATTAAATCTCCAACCCCAAGAATGTTTGGCGATCGAAGATACCCCCGTAGGAATGCAAGCAGCCAAGCGAGCCGGAATGCAAGTGGTGGGAGTTGCCAATACCTATCCCTATCATTTTGTCCAACGTCATTGTAACTGGGCAGTGGATTATCTTTGGGATTTGGAGCTAGAGCGAGTGCAGGAGGTCTATGCCAAAACCTCGTCGGCAATGATAGGATAGCTAACATAACTAAAATTTGGGGAATTAGCTCAGTTGGTAGAGTGCTGCGATCGCACCGCAGAGGTCAGGGATTCGAATTCCCTATTCTCCATTCCTTGCCAATTATTTTAGATTTTTAGGTGGAGGGGCATGAAACTTTTCAGGCGATTGATCAACTGGCTAGAGAGTAAGTGGGCAACCCCTTCCTTTGCTGGATGGATATTGGGAGTGATTGCTATCTGCTTTTTTGGGGCGGCAACGAATACTATGGCGGGGTGGCTTTATGCCATTAGTGGAGTAAGTTTTGCGATGTTGGGCTTGGGGGCAGTGCTGCCGTCCCGATCGCTCCGGTCTCTACAAATTTCCCGTCTGCCGATCGCCCCGATTAGTAGTGATGACCAGATCACCGTGGAGATATTAATCAAGAATCCCACCCTCAAGCCCAAAAGCCTGTTGCAAATCCAAGACCTAATTCCCCATAGTCTAGGTAAGCCTCCTATCCAAAGTATTGAAACCATTGCCCCCCAATCTACCTATCACTGGACTTATTATCAACCAGCCCAGAAGCGGGGAGTTTATTGGTGGCAGGAAGTCCAAGCTAAGACTGCCGCTCCCTTGGGTTTATTTTGGAGTCGCCGGAGTCATTCTGCTAAGGCGAAGGCGATCGTCTATCCCAGGGTACTGCCTTTAGTTACTTGTCCCCTGATTGATGAAATAGGCCGGGAAGATAATTGGCAAGTTAGAAGCGATCGTTTCTATCAAGCCGCTACCGAAGGGGTGACAAAAGCTCTGCGTCCCTATCGGGCTGGGGATCCTACTAGATTAATCCACTGGCGTACCAGCGCTCGCTATGGAGAATTAAAAGTAAGGGAATTAGAGGTAGTGACGGGTTCCCAAGAGGTAGTAATTGCCTTGGATAACACCTTACCTTGGATAGAAGAAGATTTTGAACAAGCAGTAATTGCCGCTGCCTCTCTCTACTTCTACGCTGCTCGGCGACAACTGGAGGTGCAGCTATGGACTGGGGATATAGGACTAGTCCACGGCAGTCAAGTGGTGCTAGAAACCTTGGCTGAAACTAATTTTGGGGTTCAAAAAATAAATCAGTTACCTGAGCTGCCCTTGATTTGGCTCACCACTAATTCTGCTAGTTTGATCCAATTACCCACGGCTAGTCGCTGGATACTCTGGCAGCCAGAAGATGCTTTGGGGATGGTAAATCAACAATTTCCGGGGGTAGCGATCGATCAGACGAAAACCCTCCAAGGGCAACTCCAACAACCCTTATAATTTGGGTATGGCTTCCTGAAACTTAGAATTATTTCCCTATGCAATTTTTCAATCAATTCAATCTTCAAACTCCAGAAAGTGTAGAGCTAGAATTTACCCTAGCTGGCATTGGAAATCGGACTTTAGCTTTGTTAATTGATTATGTAGTTTTATTTTTATCACTATTTTTGTTTTGGGTTTTCTATCTTATTTTTACTCCCCAGCTTGAGAGCATCCTAGAGAATTTTGTGGCTGTTAATGATCTGGGGATATGGCTATTTGCGATCGCTTCCCTGATTAGTTTTTTTGTCTATGTGGGCTACTTTGTAATTTTTGAATCCCTATGGCAGGGGCAGACTCCGGGGAAGCGGGTTACGAAAATTCGGGTGATTCAAGATAATGGCAGAAGGGCAGGTCTGGGTCAGGCAACCATGCGATCGCTCCTCCGCCCTGTGGATGATGCTTTCTTTCTGGGAGTATTTATGATTGTCCTAGGTAAAAAAGAAAAGCGGCTGGGAGACTGGCTAGCTGGGACGATCGTGATTCAGGAAGACCGAGCTATTGCCGATGCTAACTTTGCGATCGATCCCGCATCTAAAAACGTTGCCCAAGAATTAGAGCAACTCGAAGAACTCTCCCAAATTTTGCCCGAAGAGTTTGCCACCATCCGAGAATACCTGCAACGAAGGAGTGCCATGAGTATCAAAGCCAAGACTCACATCAGCCAAAAATTAGCCCAACGTATTCAAGCTATCCTCCACCTAGAAAAACACCCCGCTAATGCTGATATCTTTCTAGAGGCAGTTTATTTGGCCTACCAAAATATTCCTAGTAGTTATGATAGTTATGGGGCATCTTAAAAAGACATCAAGAATAAACCAAAGTTATCTCCTCAAAGGATGAATCAAACCATGAAATATCTCAAACAATCTCGGAAAGTTTTCCTGCCGTTAACAATTTTCTACTCGTTTTATCTAATTAAATCGGGTTTGGGGATTAATATTTCCCACAACTACCATCTAAAAGATGTTTTTTTACGCCCAGTTGAGGTGGTGAAAGCTACAACTCATAAGTTTTTGAAATACCCAGCCCAAACTAATTCCCATAGGTTTTTTTAACTCAAATTTATTTTGTCTGGGTAAATTTAGAGCAGAATTGTCTTAAGGCTGGCATCAGAGATTAAACTAACTCTGTTGATTCTTAATCTGTGTGCCAAAATTTCATGACTAAAACTGTTCCCGGTGACTTGATTTATCGTTATCCCCCTCTCAAAGAAGGAATTTTACTAAAACGCTACAAAAGATTCTTTGCAGATATTCAATTGGCATCAGGGGAAACTATTACTGCTCACTGTCCGAACACGGGACCCATGATCGGAGTTTCGGCGATCGGCAGTAGAGTCCAAGTTTCTAAAAGTGATAACCCCAAACGTAAATTAGCTTATACTTGGGAACTAATTGCTAGGTCAAATGCTGTTGAAGATTCTGGAGAGGATATCTGGATCGGGGTGAATACTGCCATGCCCAACCGCATTACCAAAATTGTCTTAGAAAAAAATCTGCTCCCCCACCTAGGCAACTATCAAACAATTAGAACAGAAGTTCCCTACGGCCTGGGTAGTCGGGTTGATTTTCTCTTAACCGGGGATCAGGACTTTACCCCAATTTACCTAGAGGTGAAAAGTACAACTCTAGCAGCACCACCCTTGGCTTTATTTCCTGATACAGAAACTACTAGGGGACAAAAACATCTCCGGGAACTCACGGCTATCTTGCCCCAAGCACGGGGAGTAATGTTGTATTTTATTAATCGAGGAGATTGCGATCGCTTCACCCCCGGTGATGCTTACGATCCTACCTACGGTAAACTCTTAAGGGAAGG
>JANMHD010000261.1:0-11857 GCA_031374985.1 Coleofasciculaceae cyanobacterium OTE_70_metabat_329
GCGGAATATTTGTGAGTGGCTAGAGGAAGCAGGCTACAAAAGCGAGCCAAAAGTAGAACCAGTTTTAGATCCAGAAACAACGGTTGCCTACGAGTTGCCAGCTAGATTAATTATCAAAAAAGCTAGTATAGTCTTAGACCAAAATCAAATTGTGGTGAACATTAATCTGAAAATAACAACTAATCCTGATGGTGATTTGCAAATAGAAAATAGTCAACCCATTTCTCTAAGCAATCCTATCGAAAATGGTCAATCCAAATCTCCGACCGATCATAATGGGGCTAGTTAATTTATTGTTTTCTCTCAAACCCTAGATTTTATTAACAACTTGCGGTATTATTTGTTGCCTAGAAATTTTTATATCCTAGCTTGCAAAAAATGGCATTAGAACCGCAAAGACCCGATTGGAATGAATATTTTTTGTTAATGGCCAAACTGGCTGCCACCAGATCGACCTGTCTTGCTTTCCCTGTAGGAGCAGTAATTGTCAAAGATCGCCAAGTTTTAGCCACCGGTTACAATGGCTCTCCTTCTGGTTCTGCCCACTGTACTAGCCAAGGCTATTGTTATGATGGGGTGCATAATTGTGCTGAGAGTAAATTACCCTCCCGTGCTGTCCATGCCGAGGCCAATGCGATCGCTCAAGCCGCCCGCCACGGCATTGCCACCGATGGGGCAACTATCTACGTTACCCTAGAACCTTGCCTTTCTTGCCTAAAATTAATCATCTCTGCGGGGATCAGAGAAGTATTTTATGAAACCAGCTTTAATAGCGGCGAAAAAGCTCTAGTTAGAGATTTCTTCCTCAAAGAAGGTTTAGTCACTCTCAAGCAAATTTCCATCTCAGAGCAAATATCCCAAAAATCCGCAAATTTTCTAAACCAGCCTACCTCCCTCTCCCAGATCCCCTGAAGTCTTAGGCGCAACTTTAGCTTTTTTCCCGTGAAGTTTCTGAGCAGATTCTAACCGAGCAGCATTTTGAGCCAATAACTCTGTAGCTTTTTCAGGACTTAGGGGTTTAGCAAATAAGAATCCTTGACCATACTCACAACCTAAACTTTTGAGTTGTTGTAGTTGAGAACTAGTTTCTATTCCTTCTGCTATAACATCCATGTCTAAACCGTGAGCTAGGGTAATAATTGTTCTGATAATTTCTAAACTTTCCCTTTGATCCTCCATTTGCATCACAAAGCAGCGATCGATCTTTAGGGTATCAATAGGCAATTGGTGGAGTCTGGCTAGAGAAGAATAGCCCGTGCCAAAATCATCAATTAGGAGCTTTATTCCTAACTTCCGCATTTCCAAGAGCATCGATCGAGCTGAATCTGCATTTTCCATCAAACAGGTTTCTGTAATCTCAATTTTTAGGCTACCGGGATTAACTTGAGTTTCTTGAAGAATATCCGTCAAAAGCATAATCATGTTTTCTTGACGAAGTTTTTGAATAGATAAATTGGCACTAACCTGGAGGGGCTGCATTTGGGGGAATTGCTGCTGCCAGAGGGCAAGTTGGAGGCAAGATTGACGAATAATATAGGTATCAATTAGGCTAATCCAGCCTGCTTCTTCGGCAATAGGAATAAATTCCCCCGGAGATATGAGACCTTTGGTAGGATGCTGCCAACGGACTAAAGCCTCAAAACCACTAATAATACCTGTGGTTAGGGAGATGATCGGTTGATAGTTAACATGGAGTTGTTGTTGCTCGATCGCCCGCCGTAGATCCGTCTCTAGATGCAATCTGCTAATGGCTCGTTCGTGCATATCCAGATCAAATACAGCATACTGTCCTCTACCTCGCATCTTAGCTTGGTGCATAGCTGTATCTGCCGCTCGAAACCAGTCTTGGGGACGGGGAGCCGTAGACAAAGAAGTAGAGGACACAGGATTAGTATTCGTTTGAGCTGGTCTATTCCCCAAGCAAATACCGATGCTAATACTAGAAAAAATTTCATAGCTCTGAAGCTGGAGAGGTGTACTAAATTGTTGCTGAATTACCTCTGCTAATTTAGCTGCCTCCCTAGGGTCTTCAATATTAGGTAATAAAATGGCAAATTCATGGGAACTAACCCTAGCTAGAGTATGGCGAGAGGTGGTACAAGCCTGGATTCGTTCCCGGATGGTCAGTAGTAACAAATCCGCAATTTCATGACCAAGACTATACTTAACTAGCTGGTAATTTTCCACTTCTAATAACAACACAGCAAAGTTTTGATGACTAGTATTGCTAATTTTCCTGAGCTTGTCTAAAAATAAGGTTTGGTTGGGAAGTTGAGTCAGGGGATCATAAAAAGCCAAATTTTGAATCTGTAATTCTGCCTGTTTGCGATCGCTAATATCCTGCACCATAGAAATAATGGCTACCACTGTCCCCTCACCATTGGTAATCGGGGTATTATGCCATTCACAGGTAATATTTCTTTTATCTTTGGTGAGATTTTCCATTTCTTGATGGGCAGTCATATCCCCTGCTAAAGCCCGTTGAATCAGATCTCGTAAATTATGGGAAGTGGCAATTAACTGATAACTACGTCCCATAACTTCAGCTTTGGTATAGCCAAAAACTTTCTCCGCCGCCGGGTTCCAATCTCGAAATCGACATCTTTCATCCCAAATAATTTGAGCGATCGGCATTCTATCTATCTGTAACTGGAGATGATTACTCAGCCGATTAGCTTCTTCGTACAAACGAGCATTTAGAATAGATAGACAAGAGCGCTCGGCGGTGATTTCTAAGAGCCTGAGTTCTCGATCGTCATGAGGGTGATAACTACGCCAGCCCACATGCAACACTCCCACCAAAACCCCCTGGCGCTTCATGGGAACTCCCAACAGAGTCTTTGTTCCCCGTTCTCGGATTAAAGTATTAATTAATAAAGGATTTTGTTCCGTATCCTCCACATACAGAGGTTTCATAGTTTTAGCGATCGTCCCCGCATAGCCCAACCCGATCGGGATAGGATATTCCGAAGCCACCTCCAACTCCATCCCAATACAAGCCCCCACCACTAACAAACTATTGTTTTCATTCAGGAGAATTACGGCTGAGTCTACATGCATTACCTCTACAACTCTTTCTAATAAAACATTAAGCAACTCGGTAGTATTCAGAGTACTAATACTATTTTCTGTTATGGATTTCAGAGCAGCTAAATCTTCTTTTTGAATTCGGAGATCTTCTGACAACTGAGAATATTCAGTAATATTTTTAGAAAGGCTAATCACCCCAATAGAATTTCCCCGCTTATCAAAGTAAGGTGTTTTATTAGATAGCTGAATTTCATTAAATATTTTTTCCTCAATAGTTAAAGGCTTTCCTGTCTGAAGCACAACTTTATCATTTTGCATGAAGGGAATAGCAATTTCTGTAGGCAGGATTTGCTCATCAGTTTTGCCGACAATATCTGCTAGAGATAGCCCAATTTTATTTGCATAAATACTATTGACCATTAGGTATTGGCCATTTTGATTTTTGACATAAACTGATTCAGAAGTTGTATCAAAAATTGTATTTAACAAATAATATTTCTGAAATAGAGATTTTAGTTGTTCTCGTAAAACCTGCGATAGCCAAAAAACCGTGAGAATTACAAATCCCCACTCTTTGATAGTTTGAATTGATTGAATACTATGGATCTTATCTATAACTGGCAGTTGCAAGACTATAAAAGAAATCAGATAGTTAGAAATAAAAACCCAAAGCCCCCCTACCACGCCATAGAGTAGCAATAATTTATAAATAAATCTGTTTAGTGACTTTACTTCATTTTGCATAGGCGGCCACTAAGTAATATAGTTAATACCCAAGAAATAATCAATTAGTTAAGATAATAAACTGGTAGGCACAGGTTAACAATCTTTTGGTAAGAATATATTTTGCAATGCAGAATATCTCCTTACTTTTTTAGTGATACCAATATTCTGAGATGAGAAAAGTAAAAATTATTAGTTTAGCTTGTGATGAACAGTCGCTTTAGCATTACGAAGTAATATAGCTTGAGTTAGTCCTTCTAGAGTGTATTCTTGTGCTTCTATATCTACTCTTCCTAAGATGGTTTGACAGCTTTGAGCAGTTTGTGGACCGATCGCAGCGATCAACACTCGATCCATAATTTTATCTCTACTAAGTTTGATCTGTAAAACAGGATCAAGTTTATTTAATAATGGTTTATCCTCTCCCCCCACCATATTACTCATCACCTCATATCGTTGCAACATTTGCGAGAAATACTGCACTCCCTTAGAGCTAGTAAAAGTAATCATATCGACTTGTTCCTGTTGTAAGGCTCTCAAAATAGGAAGTTCTATTTTCTCTGGACAAGAGGATTGATAGGCAGCTACTTCCACGATCGCTGCCCCTGCCCTAGTCATCTCTTGGACAAGAATTTCTCGCCCCCCAGTTTCTACCCTAGGGAACAATATCTTCAGCCCCTCTAGGGATTCGGGAAAGTTTGCCAGTAGAGAATCTGCCACAAATTCTGGGGGGATAAAATCAGGGTTAATCCCTCTTGCTTGGAGACTAGCCGCAGTTTTATTACCTACCACTGCAATTTTTAGGTGTGCTAATTTCCTTAAGTCTTGACCAGAAGCCAAGAGACGTTGCATAAAATATTCCACAGCATTCGCCGAAGTGAGAATCAACCATTGGAAATTCTCTAATTGGGCGATCGCTTGATCTAGTTCCTGCCAACTACTAGGAGGAACAATTTCTAGGGTGGGCATCTCTAGTACCCGTGCGCCTTGAGCTTGTAACATTTGGGCAAATTCACTAGCTTGGGTTGCCGCCCTTGTAATTAAAATATTCTGTCCTGCCAAAGGCAATAGGGGGTTATGGGGAAAATTACTAGAGGGATTTGATGAAGATATTATTTCTGCTGGCGGCCTTAAGGAATCTTCTAATCTAACAACTTCTCCCACCACAATTACTACCGGGGATAAATTTGTCGGGAGCTGCGCCTGAATATTATCTAAAGTACCCCGCCAAACCTGCTGGTGGGGTGTCCCAGCCCAACGAATCAGGGCAATGGGGGTAGAGGGCGATCGATTATATTTTTGTAATTGATGCAGAATTTCTGGTAACTGCTGCCCTCCCATGAGAATTACCAAGGTATCGATCGCTGCCAAAACCTGCCAATTCAAGGCATCCGGCTCATGAGCCGTCACCACCATAAATCCCCGGCTCAAGACTGGATCCGTCAAGGGAATCCCCGCTAGGAGGGGGGCGGCTAAAGCCGAAGAGAGGCCGGGAACCACCTGAAAATCACAACCATGCTGCACCAAGGTATCAATTTCTGCACTAATCCTGCCAAAAATAAATGGATCACCACTCTTTAGCCGGATTACCCGCTTGCCTGCTTGACAATAATCCACCAATAACTGATTGATTTCTGCTTGGGATGTACTAGGCTGTCCCCCACGTTTCCCCACATAAATTTGCTCACAGAAATCAGGAATTAACTGTACAAGCTCTGGACTAACTAGGGCATCATAAACTAACACTTGGGCAGTGGTAATAAGATTATGGGCTTGAATAGTTAAGTACTCAACTCCGCCTAATCCTGCTCCTATTAAATAGACTTTGCCTCTAGAGTCCACCATAAATCACTTTTGTTTCTTGCACTGTAAAGGTTTTCAGACTACAGCCTAGCAGGTTGTTATAGCAACCGAAAAGGAGATTAGGGTTGGAAATCTCTGGAAACAAGCGGCTTAAGCCCCTTGCCTATCCTAACCCCCTTGGCAAGAGCTATAGTTCTGGTTATTGTTATCCTCTAGGAATAGCTGTGGGGCTAGGGGGAACTAGGGAAGTTGGGGTAGGACTGGCAGGAGCAGCAGGTCTAGGTGCAGGACTGGCAGGTCTGGGGGTGGCCGCTGGGGTTGGAATTGCCGGGGCTACAGGGCTAGGGGCAGGACTAGCAGGAGGTCTGGGGGTGGCCGCCGCTGGACTTGCTGGGGCTGCTGGAGTCGGGCTAGGAGATGGGCTAATAGCTGGACTAGCACCCGGACTTGCGGTGGGGCTTGCTGCGGGACTAGGAGCAGTGATGGGGGCAGGAGCTTTTTTATCTCCTAGGATACTTGGATCCCCAGTATCAAATACTCCAGCCACAGCCCCAATCATGATCGTAGCTAGGGTTCCTACAAATAGAGCCTTCCAACCAAGCTCGGAAATATCCTTGCGCCGGGAAGGAATTAAGGCGCTAGTTCCACCTACAAAGATGCCCACGGAGGCTAGGTGAGCAAATCCAGAAAGGGCATAACTGACAATGAGAACAGTCCGATCGCTAATTTGCCCAGCAGCAGAAGCATCAGCCAAAGCCTTGTAAGGGGGAATTGCTGTTTCTAGCAAGCGCCGCCCAATAATTACTGAGGCTGTCCAAGAATCTTCAAAGGGAACTCCAGTTAAAATAGTTAAGGGATAGAAGAAAAAGCCTTGAATATTTGCCAAGGTCACTACCTTAAAGAAGGAACCAACCATAGAAAGGATGGGGTTTTCATTAGCTTGTAAAGCTCCTAAAGCTCCAAAAATTTGATTAATTAAAGCTACTAAGCCTACAATTAAAATCAATACCGCAGCGATCGAAGCTGCCATTTTTACCCCATCCAAAGCCCCAAGAATTGCCGCATCCATAGGGCTAACTCGTTCAATGGCCTCAGTTCCTGCCATTTCTGGTTTGTATTCCTCTTCCTCTTCTTCGTAGCCAAGAGCATACCGATCATCCTCATCCATAGCATCTTCTTCGGATTTTTCTTCTTGAGGAATGCCCCCGGCTGTCACAGGAGTTTCTGTTTCTGGGACTAAAATTTTGGAAATAACAAAGCAAGCCGGAATAGCAATGATCGAAGCTGAGATCAGATGCCCCAAGATATTCGGAAAAACTGGTTTCAGAAAACTTACATAAATCGCTAGGGTAGAAGAAGCGGCAGTCCCAAAGCAACAAGAAAGAATGGCACAGAGTTCGCTCCGGGTCATTTTGGCTAGGTAGGGCTTGACTACGATCGCCGCCTCAATTCCCACAAAAATATTTGCCGAGCCACTTAGAGCTTCAGCCCCACTCAGGCGCATAGTTTTATAAAAAATTACTGCAAAGAAGTTAACTACTGGCTGAATTGCCCCGATATTCTCTAACAAAGCCATCAATCCAGAGAAAAATATTACTGTCGGTAATGCCCGAAATGCAAAAATATAACCCAAATTCACTTGGGGAGTCTGTCCTGGTACTGGCACAATATTCGGACCAAAAACAAACCTAGCCCCCGTATCTGCTGCCGTAAATACTCCATCAAGCAAAGAAGTAAACCACTCTAGGGCAATTCTCGTGGGGGGAAAGATAAAAATTAAGGCTCCCAAAACAAGTTGAAGGCCAATACCCCAAAAGATCACCCGCCAAGGAATAAATTCTTTGCGCTTGTTTTCTGAGAAGAGCCAAGCTACCAAGCAGATACCAAAGATACCGAAAAAGGAAATAATGTTATACATAGAAAGAGCAATTTTTCTCCGAGCAGTAAGTGAAAATCGTAGTATTCCCCGGGCGCTACTTGAGAATTATGGTAGCAGGGCTGTATTACTAAAAACTCCTGAGAAACAGTTCCTTTGGGACGCTAAATTTCCCAGAATAAATGTCATACTACCAGAATCGTTCTCTTTAAGTATGTATTGTTGATTAAATATGGATGCTTTTAGTCCTGATTCACCCCAATGGGCGGATTCTGCCGTTCATGCCTACGGTTTTTGTTGTCCCAATTGTCAAGCAACTTCCCGGTCAGCTAATCACGTCTGGCTCAATCGTCGATCGCCCGTCCTTACCCATGACCAACGCCGGAAGTGGCAAGAATTTTATCACTGCTCTTGTGGAACGGCTTGGTGGGCTTGGAGTGATGAGCGACCCCCTTCAGATTTGGCTAAAAAATACCAAAAGGATCAGGAAAAACTTGGCGATTAAAATTATCGTCATGACTAGAAATAAGGGCGCAAAGCCTTGTACCCCTACTAGGATTACATTTCATGAATTTTGAGGGGAATTAATTAGGCCTTGGGTTACTTCCATGTAGATATGCTCAAGGCGGATGGGATGGCAGGAAATACCCTCGATCGCAATCCCCTCAAATTTAGCAATAATATCCTTGATTTCTAGCACTTCCGGCAACCAAAAAGCTAGATCGTTACCATAGCGACGGTGGGAAAAATTATACTTCTGGGCGCAGGCGATCGCTTCTGCTTCTTGGGAAGTTTGGATCACCACAATTTCTACCGCCGGGATTAACTTTCTCAATTCCCCCAGAGTCCCCTCAGCAATAATTGTCCCTTCCTTAAGAATGCCAATTTTCTGACAAAGACGCTCTGCTTCATCCAAGAAATGGGTAGTTAATAAAATCGTCATATTTTGTTGTTGTAGTTGACGAATTAACTCCCAAATCTCATAACGGGCTTCCATATCTAGCCCCGTAGTTGGTTCATCAAGAATTAATAACTTCGGTTGATGGACAAGAGCTACAGCAATATTGAGGCGGCGCTGCATTCCCCCACTCAGGGTTTCTACAGGGCAACAGGCTCGATCGCTCAAATTTACCGCTTCTAGACAATATTGGACTCGCAACTTGCGCTGCCGCTGGGTTAAACCATAGATCTTTGCAAAGAAATCTAAATTTTCCTGACAACTCAAAGCCTTATAAAGGAGGTTTTCTTGGGGCGCAACTCCAATTAAAGTTTTAGTTGCCTCAGAAATTGGCTGCTGGTTGAGACTAATCACCCCACTATCTGCTTGCAGTAAGTTACAGAGGATATTAATAGTTGTAGTCTTGCCGGCGCCGTTAGCTCCAAGCAAACCATAAACTTCGCCGGGTTGAATTTGTAAGCTCAGATTTTCTAAGACTGATCGCTTTCCATAGGCTTTACAAAGCTGTTTGATATCTAGCACAAGTAAAAAATAATTAAGAGTAATTAACAGATAACATCGGGACTAATAGTTTTGGACACTAACATGGATAGCAGTCTTCTTGAGAGTATTGTTGCAAGACATGTTGATTCTTAATCTCAGACCTTGCCCAGAGAACCTAAACACCTTCATAATAAGAAGATAAAGGCTAAATACCAGTATCGCATCTATCCTACCGATCGATAGCAGAGAAACCTTGTCTAAACTATTTGGTTGTGTTCATGATGTGGGGAAGTATCCTCTAGAGCTAGGGAAATAATCAGAAAAGCTACCTAAAAATAGTGATTTTCAGAAACTTTGTAGCACTCAAGCTAAATATTTTGATGTCAACAATAGAAATTACACCTTAAAAAGAGTTAAAGATGGATCAACAAACCCCTGAGTTGCTAGATAAACTACGCCAGCAGTTTAATGCTACTTCCTACCCCGTTGTAGACTTAGATGAATCTCCCAATATTAATCCCTCTCATCTCTACCTTCATAACTTAGTTACTGCCTATTACTTACGATATCAACAAGTAGTTGATCCCCAAGATAAAATAATTTTAGATGCGGGATGTGGCAACGGTTATAAGGCTCTAAGCTTGGCGATCGCAAATCCGGGGGCGAAGATTGTGGGGGTTGATCTATCGGCAGCTTCCATTGCCCAAGCCCAACAAAGATTAGCCAACCACGGTTTTGATAATACAGAATTTCATGTGATGCCTCTAGAAGAACTGCCCCGCCTAGGAATGCAGTTTGACTATATTAATAATGATGAAGTTCTATACATGATCCCCGATCCTCTGGCGGGACTGCAAGCGATGAAATCTGTCCTCAAACCAAAGGGAATTATCCGCACTAATCTCCATAGTAAATTACAAAGAAAGAACTTCTATCGATCGCAAGACCTATGCAAACTTTTGGGTTTATGGGATGGGAATCCGGGTGAATTAGAAATTGAGATGTTGACGGAGTTGATGCGATCGCTCAAGGAGGATGTCAATCTTAAGGTGAATACTTGGAGTATAGGTTTTGAAGAAAGACCTAAAGGCACATTATCTAATCATTTTCTGGTAGGAGATAAAGGATTTGCGATCGGTGATCTATTTCAATTGTTACAGGAGAGTGATCTAGAATTTATCAAGATGACAAACTGGCGGAGTTGGAATCTACAGGAATTATTTACAACTAAGGAGAAACTACCAGTTTTCCTAGAGGAATTTTTGGGCAAGCTTTCTCTGCCAGAACAATTCCAAGTCTTTGAATTAATCCAGCCTAATCATCGATTATTTGATTTTTGGTGTGGGCATCCGGGGCAGGAGAATAATTTTATTCCTGTGGCCGAATGGACGGAAAATCAATGGGCAGAGGCGAAGGTTTATCTCCATCCCCAATTAAAAACTCCAGAATTTATCACAGAAGCAAATCGCTGTGCTAGTCAGCTTAATCCTTTAGAAATTAGTCGCTACCTGCCAACAGTTCCCTCCTCTAATCTAGATAGTAGCGTAGTAGCAGCAGTAATTTTGCCTCTGTTAGAATCTTCTTGCTCTCTGAAGGAGTTGGTAGAACGATCGCAATATCTCCGCCCCTACAATCTCCAGACCCTTGAACCTATAACTTACCAATCCGCTTGGGATACCATGACTAGTACCTTGACTGGTTTAGAATATTTAGGCTATGTAATGCTGTCAGTTGATAGTTAGTTATGGGTAGGGGGATAAGGCCTTGCGCCCCTACTAGGAATATGAAACTCAAAAAGACTTAAAAGATTTGAAAGACTCCACAGACAACCTAGAGAAAATTCGTCAGCAGTTTGATCAGGCTCCTTATCCCCGGACAGCCTTGGAGCGATCGCCCGATAATGATCCTTATCTTCTTTATACCCATAGCTTTGTCACTGCCTACTATTTACGGAATCAACAGGTAATTTCTAGCCAAGATAAATTAATTCTGGATGTGGGTTGTGGGACTGGTTACACTACTTTGGTTTTAGCGGCGGCTAATCCGGGAGCAAAGGTGGTAGGGATTGATATTTCCCCGGTGTCGATCGATTTGGCTCATAAACGAGCGGCTTATCATAATTATAAAAATGTCGAATTTCATACCTTGGGGGTGGATGAATTAGAGCAATTAGGTTTGATTTTTGACTATATAAATTGTGATGAGGTTTTGTATTTGTTGGCCGATCCTGAGGGAAGTTTGGTAATGATGCGATCAATCCTCCATCCTCAAGGAATTATCCGCACTAATCTCCATAGTTATTACCAGCGCACGGAGTTTTATCAAGCTCAGGAATTATTTAAGTTGATGGGGCTTCAAGCTAATTCTCCTCAACAAAGGGAAATAGAAATGGTGCGGGAAACTATGGCAGCTATGGGCGATCGAGTAATTCTCAAGACCCAAACTTGGGAGGAGGACTACTATCAAGATAATGAAGGTGTCTTGTGTAACTTTCTGTTGGTGGGGGATAAGGGCTATACTATGCCTCAAACCTTGGCAATGCTAGAAATGGCGGAACTAGAGTTATTTAGTATGGTGGATTGGCGCAAATGGCAAGTGCTAGATTTATTTAAGGAGCCGGATAATTTACCCGTCTACCTCAGTTTTGCCCTTGCTGCCATGCCCTTAACCCAGCAGCTAGAAATGTATGAACTCCTCCATCCTGTGCATCGCCTCCTAGATTTTTGGTGCGGTCATGCTGGGGAAACTCCCGAAAAAATTCCCGTGGCTGAATGGGATGTAACTGATTGGCAACAAGTAACTGTCTATCTCCATCCCCAATTATTAAGTGATGAGGTGAGGGAGGAAGCGATCGCTCAAATTAAATCCTCCAAGCCCTTCCAAATTAGCTGGCATCTCCCCCTCACTGGCGAACCTTACCTTATTGATCCCAAGATTACTAGCTGCATCTTTCCCCTGTGGGATGGTAGTCAAAAATTTACTGA
>JANMHD010000270.1:0-7987 GCA_031374985.1 Coleofasciculaceae cyanobacterium OTE_70_metabat_329
AGACCATTGTAGACCAACTGGCTATAGGTTTCCTCAATACCCCGTTTGTAGTGACTGACATCCGCCGTCAGCACTAAGCTCTCCAGTTCCCGGTGGGCTTGGATCAATACGGTCAAACCGGGGGTTTCATAGATTTCCCTAGATTTAATCCCCACCAAACGGTTTTCCATCATATCAATCCGGCCAATACCATGATTGCCCACAATCTCATTTAGTTGGCTCACCAGAGCTACAGGTGCTAGGGCTTGACCATTGAGGCTGGTGGGTAATCCTTGGGTAAAACCAATTTCTACGTATTCAGGAGCATCGGGAGCATTGGCGATCGCCTTAGTCAGGAGATAAATATCTTCTGGAGGCTCCACATTGGGGTCTTCCAAAATCCCTGCTTCAATACTCCTGCCCAAAAGATTGCGATCGATACTATAGGGAGAAGATTTTTTCACCGGAGCCGGGATGCCAAATCTTTCCCCGTAGGCAATGCTCTGTTCCCGACTCATACCCCATTCCCGCGCAGGGGCTAGGACTTTGAGCTTGGGGTTCAGGGCAGCGATCGACACATCAAACCGCACCTGGTCATTCCCCTTCCCAGTACAACCGTGAGCAACTGCATCAGCTCCATGTTCGGCAGCAGCTTCTACTAATAATTTAGCAATCAATGGTCTAGCAAGGGCTGTAGACAAAGGATAGCGATTTTCGTAGAGAGCATTCGCCTGAATAGACGGAAAGGCATACTCTTTCACAAACCGTTCCGTAGCATCGGCAACAAGGGAAATACTAGCCCCAGATTTGAGAGCCTTCTCCCGAATCGGTTCTAATTCATCCCCCTGTCCCAGATCCGCTGCTAGGGTAATGACTTCTTTCACACCCCATTCCTCTTTGAGGTAGGGAATACAAGTGGAGGTATCGACACCACCAGAATAGGCTAAGACAACTTTTGTAGCACGACCCATTTTTTTCTCTATAAAAACAACAATCATCTATTATGCAACTAATTCTGCCTTTTGAATGTTGCCTTTGAGCCTTTTGAGAGGGTGGATGACTTGAACATTTAAAATTTTGATGAAAAACTTTAACTTGCTACTTCAATAATTACCACGGTAATATTATCTCTGCCGCCATGTTCCTTCGCAGCATTGACTAAGGCTTCGGCCGACTCAGGACAAGGAGTAGGGGGTTTAAGATAATTCTGGATAGATTCTGGGTCTAATTCTTCTGTCAGCCCATCACTGCATAGCAAAAGGCGATCGCCCGGTTGTAAATCTATTTGTTGTACTGTTACAGGTGCTAAATCTTTTCTGCCCAAACACTTAGATAGAATATGTCGCCAGGGATGAGATCTGGCTTCTGTTTGGGTTAAATCTCCCACTTTCATGGCCCGGGCGACCCAAGTATCATCTTCTGTTAGTTGTTCTAGAGATTCTTGCCGGAGGCGATAGATGCGGGAATCTCCGATGTGTGTCAGCCAGTACTTCCCATTGTGAAATAGCACCACCACCAAGGTAGTTCCCATGTCGGCTCTCTCTGGATAGGCCTCTTGATCTTGAATAATGGCTTCGTTAGCTTTTTGTACTGCTTCTGCCAACAAAGTTTCTGAGTCTGCCCAAGATCTCCAACGCTCCCGGAAGTGTTTTTGAATCACTTCAGTAGCTAGACGACTAGCCTCTTCGCCACCAGCATGACCACCCATACCATCAGCCACCAAAAAGAAATTGCCTTCTGGATCAAGAAAGAAACTATCTTGGTTAGATTTTCTCACTATTCCCGGATCGCTCAAACCCGTGAAGTTAAATTTCATAGACTATCCACTAAGTAAACTATTGGTTAAACAATTTTTGGTAAGAATTTTTCCGTGATATTAGGATAAGTTCTCACTTCTTTAGCCCCGCCGACTACCTTACAACATCCGGTCGAAGCGATCGACCTTCCGTAACAATCTGACTAATAGAAAACTGACTACTACAGCCAAACTAATTAATATTAAGGCTAATATTACTTTGTCACTAACAAATAGTATAGTTGCCGACACCGTAAATGTACCGATTAAAATTGTGTAATTAGTTGCTAGTTGCATACTGTTGAGCTTTCTTAACAAACGATCAGATTCTGCTGCCTTCACCCGGACTTTGATATCACCCCGTTCTAGCTTCTCGATCGTATCCTCAATCCGCCGGGGTAGCCCTAAAGCAGTGTTGCTCATCTGGGCAGCTTGGCGACCGATTTCATTAATAAAGCTATTATTTTCTATCCCATTTCCATTCATAAGATCTATAGCAAAAGGCTTTGCTACCTCCATAAAGTTAAAATCTGGGTCTAAGCCTTTACCTACTCCTTCTAGGGTAGAAAAAGCCCGCATCACAAAGGTAAAAGTAGCAGGAAAACGAAATGGTTGGTCATAGGCAATTTCGTAGAGATCATCACTGATATCTGCTACTGATTGATTCTCAAAAGGCTTATCCATAAAGTAATCCAACATATACTGGATCGATCGCCGTACCGGAGCCATATCCTCGGTTCGGGATAAAGCTCCTAGTTCCACTAGGGAAGTTACTACGCGATCGGCATCTTTTTGAGCAATCCCAAAGAGGGTTTCCATGAGTTGTTCTCGCACATTGGCTTTGATTTTACCCATCATCCCAAAATCGTAGAAAATCAAAGCCCCATCGGTGTCTACCGCAATATTGCCCGGATGGGGATCTGCATGGAAAAAACCATCATTTAATAGCTGTTGGAGGTAAGCCTTTGCCCCTAGTTGGGCTAATAATTTTCGATCTAAACCCGCTGTTTCCAAGGCTTCGTAATGACTGATCTTGATCCCCGGTAAGTATTCCAAGGTTAATACCCTAGGGGAAGCGTAGCGCCAGTGGACACGGGGGACTTTTACCCAATCATACTCCCGAAAGTTCCGCCGAAAAGTATCGGCATTTGCTCCTTCTGAAAGATAATCAATTTCTTCCCAAAGAATCCGACAGCATTCATCGTAAATCCCCATCCAGTCCCGGTTTTTACCCCAATCTGGGCGGCTTTGAAAATACCTGGCAATGCCCCGGAGAATATCTAGATCGATCGCAAAAAGTTGTTTTAAGCCGGGTCTTTGAACTTTAACTACTACCTGCTCTCCTGTCGTTAATTCTGCCCGGTGGACTTGGCCTAAACTCGCCGCCGCTAGGGGAATAGGATCAAAATTGCTAAACAGTTTTTCTACGGGTTTCCCCATATCCTGCTCAATAATTAAGGCGGCTTGTTCATAACCAAAGGCCGGCACTTGGTCTTGGAGTTTAACTAGTTCATCTACGTACTCACTGGGAAAGAGGTCAGCTCTGGTGGAAAATAGCTGTCCTACTTTAATGAAAGTTGGCCCTAGGTTGAGCAGGTTTTCCCGAATCCATACTGCTTGCTTCTTTCTTCTGATGGCTTTTTTAGCCTCTGTTATTCCTCCCTGATAGCTCCAAGGCTTACTATCTAGCCATAGCCCCGTCATCAGAGTGCCAACAAAAGTCCAGATATCCACGAAGCGGCGTTTATGGGAGTATTTTTCTCGATTCCAGCGATACTGCTTGGGAATAATTGGCGGACTGGACAGAGTATTGGCGGGGGCAAGTTCCCGGTATGGGGGGAGGCTGACAGCTTCATCAGGTAAGGCAGGCACAGTTATTCCTTAAAATTTTAGGGGTATTAGGTGGCGATCGTAGCTTTGGTTGCCACAATCATCCAAAATCCAAGGATGGTGGTAAATTCCTGGATAGATTAGGAAATAGTTTGATTACGATGATTTTGGAGTGCCGATCGCAACCTCGCAATCTCTGCCCTCAGTTCATCAATAGTCGCTTGCAAATCTCCTTTGGGGGAATTAGCCTTAGGACTACTGGGAGAGTGTAAACCTGTGGCTGTCTCCTGTTCTTGTTGCGCCCTTTCTAATACCTCTTGGGTAAATTGGCGGAGTCGTTCCCTCTGTTCCGCATCAAATTTGCCTAGTTCGCTCAGCGCATGGGTTAGGGAGTCTCCCATCTGCTCATTGAGAATTTGGGCGATCGCTCTACCCACAAAAAAAGCATGAATTACAGGATTACTCATAATTTACTCATGATAAAATTTTGTTTCTTATTTGTTACATATTATAACTTGGTTTGGGGGGATTAACCGAAAAACTGGAATACAAGCCCCGTCCTTTACTTCGACGAGGCTTACAGGGAGTCTGCTAGAAATCACCGTGTCTAACCTCTGGCGGCAAGCAATAACCCGGGGAGGATGTCCCACCTATTTAGTAGGAGTACAAGGCTTTGGGGTCTTTTCTAAATCTAGATTAAACCCTGATCTCGTTGGGATACGATCGGCTCCTTTATGGGCCACCAAATTTTTAATTGGGGATCATTCCAAATTAGGGTAAATTGCCCTGCTCGGTTGTAATAGCTGGATTGTTTGTAGTTAAAAATTGCTCGATCGCTTAGTACCAGATGCCCATTCCCAAATTTAGGCGGGACAAGAACTTGGAGGCGGTTTTCCTCCGAAAGGGTAAACGCTTCCCATTGTTGATATTGGGGTGAGGTGCTATCCCAGTTAACAACTACTAAATAAAATTTTCCTGATAAGCAAGAGATAAGTTTCCACGTTTCTTGATCTCCATGAATCCCCCGCAAGACGTGCTGAGTAGACACAGAAATATCATCTTGGACAAACTTTATATCAATTCCTGCTTCGTGATAAATTTGCTCGTTATAGGTTTCTACATAAGTACCCCGAAAATCTTCAAAAATTGTCGGGGGCTTGATTACCACCACTCCATCTAACTTACTTTTTGTAACTTCCATACTGCAATTAACCCACCAAAATATTTATTTAGCATCTCATCCTAACCTAGTTCAGTTTGTTTATAGCAAGGCTTACGCAAATACTGTATATCCAGAGCAATCCTGAATAAGTTGTGATGAGCTTCGACTACGGTCAGCCCATAATGCCAGTTCAGTCTCCAATTACGGCAGTTTTCTAGTTTGTGGACGACAATCAAGAAATTTAAGCCTCTCGTGACCTAAGAAGAATGGGTTTTTCTATACCTAAAAAATACTGTAGGTAATTTCAGTTTCAGTTTACAATTTCAGTGCCAATTTACGATGGCTGAGCGTAGCCGAAGCCATACAATTCCTGAAGGATAAAATCGAATAGTTAATCTAGGGAGAAAAAAGTGAAATATATCCAGCGCTTGAAGTTGATGTTTAGTTTGTTTTTCGTAGCCTTGGGGTTAGCGATCGCCCTGCCAGTCTTCGGACAACAAGCCCCCCCTTTTAGTCTGAGAGTATTACATACCAATGATCACCATGCCCATATTGATCCGGTGAAAGTTGGCGATCGTACTCTTGGGGGAGTAGCTAGGCGATCGACCCTGATTAAACAAATGCGGGCAGAAAATGCAGCTATTAAGCAACCTCTATTGTTATTAGATGCAGGGGATATTTTTCAAGGAACTTTGTATTTTAATGAATATCTAGGCATGGCGGATTTAGATTTTTATAATGACATGGGCTACGATGCCAGTGCGATCGGTAATCATGAGTTTGATCGAGGCCAAGAACCGCTTTTCAACTTCCTTAAGGCTGCAAAATTCCCCATGCTGGCTGCAAATATCAAACTAGATTTAAGCTCTTCCTTAGCGGGGAGGATTAGCCCTTGGATTATTAAGGAATTCAATGGGGAAAAAGTTGGAATTTTTGGTTTGATTACGGAAAATACTGCCAATATTTCTTCCCCCGGTGCCGGAATTGAATTTACTGATCCCATCACGGCGGCCAAACAATCGGTAAGGGATCTGACTAGCTTGGGGGTAAACAAAATTATTGCCTTGACTCATGTGGGCTTTGATGTAGATCAGGAATTGGCCAAACAGGTAGAGG
Organism: Coleofasciculaceae cyanobacterium OTE_70_metabat_329; assembly: GCA_031374985.1. GTDB lineage: Bacteria > Cyanobacteriota > Cyanobacteriia > Cyanobacteriales > JAAUUE01 > JAAUUE01. The sequence continues at coordinate 5,883 of JANMHD010000270.1, forward strand.
GGATTGATTTAATAATTGGTGGTCATAGCCACACGCCCGTGGGAAATATTCCCGGTACGATCGCTCCTTATCCCCTAGTGATGAAAACTCCCAATGGTGAACCAGTCTTGGTAACAACTGATTGGGAGTGGGGAAAGTTTTTGGGAGATATGAACTTAGTTTTTGACTCTAAGGGTAAGTTAATTTCTTGGGCAGGAAAACCTATTGCAGTAGAAGCAACGGTGATTCCTGATCCAGAAGCGGTATCCAAAATAGCTAAGTATGCAGAACCTCTGCAAGCCGCCCTCCAGAAAATTGTGGGGAAAACTACGGTGAATTTGACCCGGGGCGATCGCAAGGTAGAAAGTAATTTGGGTAATTTGATTGCCGATGCCATGATGTTGAAAATGCGATTGCTTAACCCCCAGATTGCTCTCATTAATACTGGTGGCATCCGTACTGATATCCCCGCCGGAGATATTTCCCTAGGTCAAGTCCAAGAAAATATGCCTTTTGGCAATACCATCACTGGGGCAGACTTAACTGGGATGCAAGTCAAAGCTGCTCTAGAAAATTCCGTGAGTCAGGTGGAATCGGGGGGCGGTCGTTTTAGCCAAGTTTCTGGGATACGTTTTATCTGGAATCCAAGTCAAGCTGCGGGCGATCGGATTGTGGATGTGCAGGTTAAAGATAGCAATGGAGTTTTCCAAAAGCTGAATCTAAACGCTACCTATCGAGTCTTGGCGAATAGTTTCATGCAAAATGGGGGCGATGGTTATGCTGTTTTTACCCAAGCCCAAAATAAGCAAGACACGGGTTTTATTCTCACGGAGGCGGTACTAGAATATCTAACAACAAATTCTCCCATCAGTCCTAAGATTGAAGGCAGAATCCTCCAAGGCTCTCAACCTTTTACAGGAAGTTGAATCTAGAGCTATTGCAATAAAATCTGGCGAGCTTGTTTAATCCAGACTGACATCTCACCAATATCAGGACATAGATCCGCTCGTTGCAGGTTCTGGATTTGTAACCGCATAATTTGCTTATGAAGTTGACCAAGGGGAGTTTGAGCAAGCTGTTTTAAAGAAACAATGCCGCTATGCACAATCAAGCCGCAATGCTGACAACCCACTGCCGGAATCCTTGCCAAATCTGCAAAAGCTAGCCATTTCATCAAGAGTTGCAGTCGTACATTCAGGGCGATCGCTAGAGCCTCCTTTTGGGCTTTATTACGACCTGCTTTTTGTAATAGAGCATGAGTTGTGGTAATCCCGTAATTCTGAAGTTTTTTGCAGTCTTTAGTACTTAATCCCGGTAACTGTTCAAGGGAAAAGTTTAGAGATGAAATTTTGCGGTGGTTCCCCAACATAATCAACTTAGTGCTTGCTATAAATTATTTTCAATCAACTGACGGCACTGACTTTAAGGAGACATCTCCATTACTTATTAGAACTAAGAATATCTTCAATTACATCTAGGAGCTTTTTTGAACTTTGATAATAATTTTTTATAGTGATATAGGTTGTATTAACAAATTTTCCATGAGCAATCCTATTTCTCAAGTCAACAATACTATTTACTGCATCTTTAATTTCCCCTTCTGTTCTAATTCTTAGTTGCTTCCCCCATTCCTCATCAAAGGATGCCATAAGTTGAAAGATTTTTTCCATTCGAGGATTTTGAAATTTCTCAAGTTTTTTCTCTACAAAATTTACAATTTGAGGCGTAGCCTTTTTCTTGGCATATTCAATATAAATTGTGCTAATGGAGTTTTCTAAAAAGCCAGAAACCACAATACATAGATATCTAGCCCAGTGAGCTTGTAGATCAATATCATCTGGAGATATTCTTTGAATCTGACTAATTTTGGCAAACAAGTTATCAAGATATTGCTGTTCTCTAACAATTGTCGAGCTTCTCATGGGATTTCCACAAAAGCTTTAATTGCTAGGTCAATTCTACCCTTTACTGCGTGATCATCTGTGGTTCTAGGTGTATCTACAAAACTTAGAAATTCTTCATTATGAATGAGACGATCATAAATTTCTTTTAGAGCTTCCTCTTGTATATTTATATCAATTCTATTAATAATTCTTGTTGCCAAGCCTACCATGACTGAATCAAAG
>JANMHD010000277.1:0-1835 GCA_031374985.1 Coleofasciculaceae cyanobacterium OTE_70_metabat_329
CGTTGCTGGCCTGGCTGGGCGTTCAGCTGCGCCGGGCAGAGCAGGGTGGCGACGCCCAGGAAGCGGCATTGGACGGAAGAAATCAGCTCCTAACTCTGGCTGATCTTCGGCTGTGCCAAATCCTTCCACTCTAGGAGCAACTAAATGTAGATAGGCCATATTAAATTGGTATAGTTCCTTGACCACATGACCAAAGATAGCCGCCCGATTGGAGTCACCCATACTATTAAAAGTTCCACTCGGAGAAAGTCTCACCCCCACTCGATCGCTCCCCCACACATCTACCACTGCTGCCATTACTTCTAGCAAAAGGCGCGAGCGATTTTCTACAGAGCCGCCATAGATATCGGTGCGATGATTGGAGTTATCTTGCAAAAACTGATCTAATAAATATCCATTAGCGCCGTGAACTTCTACTCCATCAAACCCAGCTTCTAGGGCATTTTTTGCCCCTAACCGATATTGTTCAATGATTTGGGGGATTTCCTCTAGTTCCAAGGCACGGGGGATGACGTAGGGTTTCATGCCTTCATAAGTTGCAGATTCTCCCTCTGGAGCGATCGCTGAAGGGGCAACGGGTAACTCACCATTGGGTTGTAAATCTGGATGGGAAATTCTGCCTACATGCCAAAGTTGCAAGAATATCCGCCCGCCTTGGGCATGAACTGCCTCTGTGATTGACTTCCAACCGGCAACCTGCTCTGGGGAATAAATTCCCGGTGTATTAGGATAGCCCAACCCTTGGGGAGAAATTTGGGTAGCTTCCGAGATGATTAAACCAGCAGAGGCACGTTGCTTGTAATACAACGCCATTAAATCATTGGGAACGTTATCTTGCACTGTCCGGTTCCGAGTTAGGGGAGCCATGACAACTCGATTAGGTAATGTGTAACGGCCGAGTTTGACTGAAGAAAGAAGGGAATTACTCATGAGATTAATATACTGGGTTGGCAGGTTTATAGTTCTATAGTTCGATTATATACGAACAATGGGAATATGTAAAATATTATGCGATGATTAAGATATCTAGAATCCCTAACAATTTTTGATGCGTCAATATCAACATCCCGATCGCCAGAATATTTCCCTTACTGGAGTCCTCTACGGACTTAGTGACCCCACACGGCTAAAAATTGTGCAAATGTTGGCTAGGCAAAAAGAGATTACCTGTAGAGAATTTTACTTAGAGATAAGTAAGTCGACTCAATCCCATCATTTTAAGGTGTTGCGAGATACTGGTATTATGTACACTCGTTTAGAAGGAACTCAACATCATAATTCTCTGCGGCGTGATGATTTAGATGCTCTTTTTCCTAATCTATTAGATGCAGTCTTACAAGGAGCGGATATTCACTTATGAGGGGGAGAGGGTCGATCGCCACACAGAACTTAACACTATGGGGAATTTGGGGATTGGTTATTATCAGTAGCAGCAATGGTAAAAGGCTCTGGATTTATGAAAACTGATAGCCTGTTTTATACGATTTTTCAAGAGTTGCCGTTTGTATTTTTTGCTCTCCTTGGTGTGCCGGAGTCTGCAACTAGTCAATACCAATTTACTTCTCAGGAACTCAAGCAACTAGCTCTACGCTTGGATGGGTTATTTCTGCCTCTTGAGTCAAATCCAGAACTGCCGTTTTATATTGTGGAGGTGCAATTTCAACCGGATCCACAGCTTTATGACCGTCTCTTCAGTGAACTCCTCCTCTACATTAGGCAATATAAACCACCTCAGAGGGTATTTATAAAGTAAAGGTAAAGAAGGACAAAAAGGGTAGAGACTAGCATAAACTGCAAAAAACGAATTTGAGTTCAAAGACATGACAAAACCTAGA
>JANMHD010000299.1:0-3914 GCA_031374985.1 Coleofasciculaceae cyanobacterium OTE_70_metabat_329
CTAGCTCACCACTATGAAATATTTCTGAGTAAAAAATAACTTCTTTGGAATCTACTATTTAAGATGAATTAGCAACTGCATAAATAAACCATAAATAATCGCAAGAGATAACAGTTATTTAAGACCATGAATAATTACTGAAATGATATTAGAGTAAACTTATATCAATGTTTTCTATCCTGTTAGATTATTTACTCAAGGGAAATACCCAGCGATCGCATTTTCTCTTGTAATTTTTGCAATTCAGCTTCAGCTTGTCTAGCCCGTTGACTTTCTTGTTCAGCCCGTTGATGTTCTTGTTCAACTTGTTGCAGCGCTTCCTCGACTTGTTGCTGTTCCTGTTTAACTTGTTGCCGTGCCTCCTCAAATTGTTGCTGTACCTGTTTAACCTTAAGAATTTCCCTTTGGGCGAATTCTTGAGGAGTAGGAATTAAGATACCCTCTAAAGAAAAGTAGCGTAACTGTCTTTCATAGATACCTAAGAAAAAGCCAAGAGTTTCACTCCATAGCCAACCCTGAGCATTAGGCAAGATTGGTTGATATTTATTAATGGCTAACCTAAACCCAGCAAATTCAAGAGTTTCAGGAGAGAAATAAAAATATTCCGGGGTGTGAAATCTCTCTGCATATAAGTCTCGCTTTAAGGTTCGATCGACCTGAGCCGTAGAATTAGAAAGAAGCTCAATAATTAGATCAGGATAGCGGCCATCTTCTTCCCATACCACCCAAGAATTACGAGGTGATCTGGTAGTATTTTTAATTAAGAAAAAGTCGGGTCCACGAAAATCACGATTTTTCAGTTGTTGGCGGCTAAAATAGATAGTGAGATTTGCGCCAATAAAAAAGTCATCTTGCTCTTGCCAAGCCCACTCTAAACAATTGACAAGTAATAATAATTGCATATAATGCAAAGAACTTTCCATTTCCGGTTCATCACTCAAAAGTTTAGTAGCATCGGGCATTTGCATTTCTAGCTCATGGGCGGTAATTGCGGTCATAGATTTTTCTCCTAATGCAATTATCGATAATTATGACTTAAAATTCGTTCAAATCATAACTAAATATTTTAACTAAATCTAATCGGGGTTGGAGCCGAAGCGGTAGCCCTTACCATAAACCGTGTGGATCAGAGGAGCTTCGCCGATCGCTTCCACTTTCCTTCTCAGCAACCTTACCAGTGCTGCCAACACATTACTACTGGGTTTTTGGGTATCAGACCAGAGATATTGATAGATCTGCTCGTGGGTAAGAAGTTGCCCCGGATGGCGCATTAAATATTCTAATAATTGAGTTTCTTTTTCCGAAAGTTCTATTAATCTGCCCTGGCGGTAAGCAAGCTGATTAGTACAATCTAGAGTCAGGTCTTCCCCTTGCATTGTATCTCTGAGAGGTTGCCCATTTTGATCATAGGATTGCTCTTGGGTAGCTTCGATCGCTTTAGCTCGGCGTAACAATGCTCGGACTCGGGCGAGGAGTTCCCGGAGTTCAAAAGGTTTAACTAGATAATCATCTGCCCCAGCATCTAGACCTACTACCCGATCGTCTAGGGTATCTTTGGCAGTAAGAAATAAGACAGGGGTGTAATTTCCCTGCGATCGCATTTCTTGACAAATTTTCAACCCAGAAATATGGGGCAGCATCCAATCTAAGATCAACAGATCATAAACTTCCTGTTGAGATAAACTCCTACCTCGATCGCCATCATAGGCAACGGTGACATGATACCCTTCTCGCTGCAACATTGCTTGGAGGGCATTGGTTAGCTCTGCTTCATCATCAACTAATAAAATATTCATGCAGAAGCTCCAACAACTATTACAAACGTGAAAATATTTTAGCGATCGCATTAATTATCCTACAGCACTTTTCATTTAGATGCAGCCAGAAAAACCCCCTGAATCCCCCTTGTAAAGGGGGACTTGGAGATCAAGTTTGTAGCTTACTAGATTGCAATCTGCTGTAAATTAGGACGTTAGACGGAAATTTTAATGTTCTAGAAACCAACAATGGAGATGACTTCTCCACCCTATCTAGATTATTTTCTAACTTCTGATGCTACCTTATCGAACAAAGCTCCTTCTGTAAAGAATTGTTTGTTAATTGCATCCCAACCACCCAGGTCTTTAGCTGTAAAGAGGGTTTTAATCGCCGGAAACTTATCAGTAAATTCCTTTTGTTTAGCCACAGTTTCCTCCACCGGACGGAAACCCACCTTAGCAAACTCCGTCTGTGCTTCTGGAGTGTAGAGATACTTCACAAAAGCTTCTGCTACTTCCTTATTATTGTGCTTGGCAACATTTTTATCTACCACGGCGATCGGGTTATCAATGGAAACATTAACATCGGGAACCACATACTCAGTCTTTTCCCCCTTAATATTGGCAAGAATCACCTCATTCTCGTAGTTGATCAACACATCTCCCTGTTCCTTCTTCAAGAAAGCATCCGATGCTTCCCGTGCATCCTTGGGTAGGGCTGGAGCATTTTTTATAACTTGGGAGATCAATTTAGTTGCCTTCGTTTCATCTCCTCCGGTTTTAGTCACAGAACCCCACAAAGCTAAGATATTCCATCTCGCACCTCCAGAGGTTTTTGGATCTGCGGTGACTACCGCCACGCCTTCTTTGCCTAAATCAGCCCAAGTTTTGATGCCCTTGGGGTTGCCATTACGGACAATAATTGCCCCTACGGATTTGGAAACAATACCCTCATTAGGGACTTCCTTTTGCCAGCCCGGCTCAATCAGACCAGCTTTCTCAATCCTTGCTGTATCCGGCTCTAGGGCAAGATGCACAATGTCAGCTTCTAAGCCATCCAAAACAGCACGAGTTTGGCTACCAGAACCACCATAACTTTGTTTAAAGGTGACATTTTGGTTTTGTTCCTGTTTCCACTTGGCTGTAAATTTGGGGATTATACCTACATAAGCTTCCTTGGTAACTGCAAAGGATACTAAGGTTAATTCTACATCTGGTTTGGCAGCAGTCGTAGAGCTACTAGTGCCTCCAGCAGTAGGACTACTACTCGTATTTGCGGTATTAGTGATGGAACCACAGGCTGAGATCGCCCCAGTCAGAAAAACTCCTACTAAAAATAAAGCAATAAATCGCCCAAATTTTCTAGTTATTTTAGTTAATTTTATTAATGTCTTCATAGCCTCTCCTGTAATCTACTCTTTCTAATCTACTATAAACCGACAGGAATAATGTATTTACTCAGGGCATCATAACTATAGGAGTCTAAAAATGTCAAGCAATAGGCAAGCAATAGTAAAATTGACAACATTAAACCCTTATTTTTGATCTTACCTATGTCCTCAGATATAACTTCAGAAAACCTCGGCGCCGATGCCATTGATGTAGCGATCGCCCAAGGCATTGATTTTGACGGTTCCCCTATTCCCACAGCAAAGCTAGACCTCTACACCAAAGTTATGGCATTAGAGGCTGGGAGACAGCGCAGTGGTGTATCCAATACTATGCGATCGCGTATTGTCCGTATTGGAGTCAAACATCTTCCCCAAGCAGAGCTAGATCAAATGCTAATCAACGCAGATTTTGCCCCTCTCAAGGAGAAAGAAATCGCTTTTTATTACGGCAGTAAATAAATTGTAGCTAGAATCCCCGCCCTATTCTTTACAGCAGTTTTCAGTTAGATGAAGACGAGCTTTTCCCATAAAATAAGGGGCTTAAGCCCCTTGCCCATCACCCATAAACTAGAAAATTTTTTGTCTAGGGTGAGGTTCTTTAAAACTATGGGGGACTCAAGCACTAAAAATCCTCAACCCCTACGAGTATCTAGCTAAATTACCTCCAGTTCATCCTCTCGCAAATGAACTCGGAGTTTGTCGGGAAACTTAACTTGAATCGGAAAATTGGCACTTACGGGTCTTCCCTGCCACTCAGTAATAATTG
>JANMHD010000348.1:0-1942 GCA_031374985.1 Coleofasciculaceae cyanobacterium OTE_70_metabat_329
GAGTTTGCGATCGTTCCTGAGGCGATCGTCTATGCTGATACTAACCTGATGCGCGTTGTCCTAGAAAATTTACTCCAAAATGCTTGGAAATTTACTAGCCATCATCCCACTGCCCGCATTGAATTTGGTATTTTTGAGGAAAATAATGGAGAGACTAGTGGGGAAACTCCCCAGGAAACTCCGGGAGAAAAAAGATATTTTATTCGTGATGATGGGGCTGGTTTTGACATGGCCTACGCCACCATGCTCTTTGGTGTATTTCAGAGATTACATGACACTCATGAATTCCCCGGTACAGGAATTGGCTTAGCTACAGTCCAGCGAGTCATTCATCGTCACGGCGGGAGGGTATGGGCAGAAGGAGTTGTAGAGGCAGGAGCCACTATTTATTTCACCCTACCCAACTAGATCAAGAGGATAGATACTTAAACTATGAATACCAGCCGTTCTATTTTGCTAGTTGAAGATAATCCCGATGATGAAAAATTGATCATCCGAGCCTTACGCCGGAGTAGTATTGCCAATGATATTCAAGTGGCACACAATGGGGAAGAGGCATTAAATATATTATTTAGTGATGTACCATTGCCAGCAGTGGTCTTGCTAGATATTAAATTACCTAAAATTGATGGACTAGAAGTTCTCCGCCGTCTCCGGGCAAGCGATCGGACCCGACTATTACCCATTGTTGTCCTAACCTCCTCTAGTGAAGAACGAGATATAATTGATAGTTATCACTTGGGAGCTAATAGCTATGTCCGTAAGCCCGTGGAGTTTGACAAGTTCACCGAAGCAGTTAAGCAGCTAGGGCTATATTGGGTATTAGTCAATGAGCCTATATCAGAGAGACTATAGCCATGACAGAAACCTTGAACCTCTTACTAATTGAAGATGCAGAAGATGATGCTCTGTTAGTATTACGGGAACTGCGCCGGGGAGGTTTTAATCCTGTGTGGCAAAGGGTACAAACTTCTGAGGAGTTACAATCTGCCCTCCAGGAGAGTACTTGGGACATAGTAATTTCAGACTATCGGTTACCCAAATTTAATGCCCCCCATGCCCTAAAAATAGTTAGGGAATATAGTCAAGGAATTCCTTTTATTTTGGTATCAGGCACGATCGGGGAAATTCTGGCTACGGAAATGATGAAAGCCGGAGCTAATGACTATGTAATGAAGGATAACCTCAAGCGACTACCAGAGGCAGTACGGCGAGAACTCCGGGATACTCAAGTACGCCTTGAACGTCAGCAGGCAGAACTACGTCTCAAGGAAAGTGAGCAAAGATTTCGTCATCTTTTTGAGTCCACACCCCTGATTTCAGTCCAAGGTTATAATGTCCAACGCCAAGTAATCTACTGGAATAATGCCAGTGAAAGTCTCTATGGTTATACCAAAACCGAGGCAGTAGGTAAGCAACTGGAAGATTTAATCATTCCCCCAGAGATGCGGCAGGGAGTTATCGATGCTATCCATGCTTGGCACACTGAGGGCAAAGAGATTCCGGCAGATGAATTAAATTTACTCCGCAAAGATGGCTCTAGAGTTGCAGTCTACTCTAGTCATGTCATGCTTACCAATATAGAAGGTGAGCAGGAACTGTATTGTGTTGATATAGATCTAACAGACCGCAAGCAAGCAGATATAGAATTGCGGGAAAGTGAGGAGCGCTATCGGCTCTTGGCAGAAAATACCAATGATTTAGTGTGCCTCCACGAACCTGATGGTCGTTATATTTACGTTAGTCCTTCCTGTGAAATGTTACTGGGCTATCACTACAAAGAATTAATTGGGAAAGATCCCTACGATTTTTTTCACCCAGATGATATAGATAGTGTTCGGGATTCTCACCTTAGGGTTTTAGAGCAGCGGCCGATTCCTGTCACTTACCGGATCCGTCATAAATCTGGAGATTATATTTGGTTTGAGACCCTCTCTAAGCC
>JANMHD010000350.1:0-2791 GCA_031374985.1 Coleofasciculaceae cyanobacterium OTE_70_metabat_329
CCTTTCCTAGAAGGTTAACTCCAAGATAGCAAATCCAGACTACAACAAATCCTGTAGCAGCAAGAATTGCTGGTCTTTTTCCTTGCCAGCCACGAGTGATGCGAGCATGAAGATAGGCGGCAAAGATTAACCACGTAATCAAAGCCCAAGTTTCCTTAGGATCCCAACTCCAGTAAGAACCCCAAGCTTCGTTTGCCCATACTGCCCCAGCAATAATCCCAATAGTTAGAAGAGGAAATCCTAGTCCAATAATTCGATAACTGATATTATCTAGGGTTTCAGCCAAACTGAGCCGTTGGGGAGTTAGGGTATTCGCTGTAGTTACTAGGAGGGGAGAGGTAAGGTTAACTAAGGTGGCGGTAGTGTTAGGGAAGCTAGTAGTAACCGTTAAGGGGGTTAAATCTAGTTCAGGAACTCCGGTTGTGGTTTTTATGGGAGGCTTGTTGAGGAATTTTCCTGTACTCCGTTCTCCACCACTGCCCCAAGAACTTCCTTGGAGAGGCACATCTTGTCCCCAAGTAATGACCAAGTAGGCGATCGCCATCAAAGCTCCAACTAATAGGGCTGCATAACTAAGCATCATGACACTAACATGCATCATTAACCAGTTAGATTTCAATGCTGGAACTAGGGGTTCACTAACGCGCATATCAGCAGGTAAGGTCAGAGCTGCAAAGGCTGTAATACCCATTGCTACGGGAGCCGTAACTACTCCTACTAATTTACTTTTACTCATACCTTCCGCAATCAGGTGGGCTGTAGTCAGTCCCCAGGCTAAGAAAAACAGAGATTCGTATAGATTACTGATCGGAAAATAACCCGCTTCAATCCATCGGGCGGAGAGCAATACTGCCATGACTAAGTTAGCGATCGCCATCCCAGCAGTTGCCAGACTAGGTAAGTAAGTAAAGCTAGGAAAAGCTGCCCCTACCCAGTACAGCAGCATGGTTGCAAATAACACAGCAAAGGAAATATTATCTAGCTGGTTTTCTAGTGTCACCAAATCCATTCGGTGTTCTCCTTCAAGGTCTTTATAAAAAATTATTGCCTTATAACTAAAATTAATCTTAGCTTATTAAATATCTCTGCATCTATTAATTATTTCTAAGTGTTAATTAAGGGTAGATTTCAAATCTTAAGGGATGTTCCTACTTCAGTTGGAGCTTAGAAGGCGGTGGGTACAGGGGATAAATCTGATAGAATGCGAAAGTGAATAAGAACAGCTACCTAGGTGGTTTGATATCTTAATCTCGATAAAATTCTCAATTAATCTTAGAGGTTGGCAGTGAAGGGGAAGTTTGATTACGATTTGGTGATTATTGGTGCAGGAGTAGGTGGTCATGGGGCAGCTTTGCACGCCGTGAGTTGTGGACTAAAAACTGCCATTATCGAATTTGGAGATATGGGCGGAACCTGTGTCAACCGGGGCTGTATTCCTTCTAAAGCTCTCCTCGCTGCCTCTGGAAGAGTCCGAGAACTCCGTAATGCCCACCACCTCAAGGCTTTAGGAATTCAAGTTGGTTCTGTAGAATTTGACCGGGGAGCGATCGCCTCCCATGCTAGTAATCTAGTCTCCAAACTCCGGGGCGACCTGACCAATAGCCTGAAACGTCTAGGAGTAGATATTATCCAAGGACGGGGCAAGGTAGCGGGGAAACAAAAAGTTAGCGTCAAAACTGACAAGCTAGAAAGAAATATTACTGCCAAGGATATTATGCTCTCCACAGGTTCTATCCCTTGGGTTCCCCCCGGCATCACGGTGGATGGCAAAACAGTTTTTACCAGCGATGATGCAGTGAAACTAGATTGGTTGCCTAACTGGATCGCTATTATTGGCAGTGGCTACATTGGCTTAGAGTTTTCTGATGTTTACACGGCCCTAGGCTGTGAGATCACCATGATTGAGGCGTTGGATAACCTGATGCCCGGTTTTGATCCAGATATTGCTAAGTTGGCTCAACGGGTATTGATTGCCCCTAGGGATATTGAAACTCATGTGGGGGTTTTGGCACAGAAAGTAACTCCCGGTAGTCCGGTGGTAATTGAACTGGCAGATATGAAGACAAAAAAAGTAATTGATGTCTTGGAAGTAGATGCTTGCTTGGTGGCAACAGGCAGAATCCCCGCCACTAAAGATTTGGGACTAGAAACTGTGGGGGTAGAACCCGATCGCCGGGGTTTTATTACGGTGAATGACAAAATGGCAGTGTTGGTAAATGATCAACCCGTAGATAATCTTTGGGCGATCGGGGATGCTACGGGCAAAATGATGCTGGCTCATGCTGCTTCTGCCCAAGGAATTACGGCTGTAGAAAATATTTGTGGTCGTAGCCGAGAAGTTGATTACCGGAGTATTCCGGCGGCGGCCTTTACCCATCCTGAAATCAGCTATGTGGGTTTGAGCGAACCTGCTGCCCAAGAGTTGGCAACTAAGGAAGGATTTACGATCGCTACGGTCAAATCTTATTTTAAGGGGAATTCCAAAGCGATCGCCGAAGGAGAAACCGATGGTTTAGCCAAGGTTATTTATCGCCAAGATACGGGGGAAATTCTTGGGGTACATATTTTTGGACTTCATGCCTCGGATCTAATTCATGAAGCGGCTAATGCGATCGCCAATCATCAATCTATCCATACCCTAGCTTTCCTAGTTCATGCTCACCCGACTCTCTCAGAAGTTTTAGATGAGGCCTACAAACGAGCCGCCGCAGTCTAGAAAAATTAACAGAAGTTAGTTACTCAAGCCTGCCAGATAATGTAGCTGCCCCAGAGAACAGCACCGATGCCTAGG
>JANMHD010000411.1:0-4454 GCA_031374985.1 Coleofasciculaceae cyanobacterium OTE_70_metabat_329
GTATCCGAGCAAACCGCCACACTGTGCAACGTCACCACCGCTTCGGCTGACCATTCTCGCAAAGTCTGAGATAGCAAAGAAATAGACGGGACTAAAAATAAAACATTGGCTGTGCCTTGATCTAGGGCAAATTGTTCCGCAATCTTCAACGCTGTATAGGTTTTCCCCGTGCCACAGGCCATGATCAACTTACCTCGATTACTCTCCTGAAACCCCGACATCACTTTATCAAGAGCCACTTTTTGATGGGGTCTAATTTCTTTCTTGGGCTGGAGTTGCAAACCTTGCCGCCGAGAACTAAAACTTCCCCAATCCACAGGACTATCTGCCAAATCCTGCACTAACAGCCGCTTCACCGGGATCTGTTGATTTCTAATGGCATCTTCAGCATTCTTGCCCCAGTTATCCGTAGTAGAGATAATTAATCTTTGCCTAAAGTTATAAATTGCCTTCCCAGATTCCGTAAAAAACGAATCGATATCCGGCTTGTCTAGGGTATGGTTTGGATCATAAAATTTACATTGAATTGCCCATAGATCCCCCGTGGCTCGTTCTTCAGCTACCAAATCTACACCTCGATCGGGCGCATTATCCCGCTTCGGGAAGTCATTCCAAGTCCACACACTACTAAACAAATCCTGATACAGGGGATCAGATTTCAGAAAAGCCACCATCAAGTTCTCAAAGCGATCGCCCAAATCTCGGCTGGAAGTAGCTTCTTGTCTAAATTCTTCTAAAAGATCATGGATATTGGGCATGATGATTCCTCACTAATTTTCATGAAACTGCCCTCGATTTTTTGGATTAAAATCCCGCCTGTAATAAAGCCTCATCAAGCAAGTCTGTTAGTCTGAGAGTCCTAGCCCACTGGGTTAAATAGGTACGATCGATTCCCTCCCCGTGAACCTTTAAAACTCCTAATACATCACGCCACTGCTTTTGGGAACCATCAGGAATTAGTTTATACCAACTAAGTTTTTGCAACACAATATCTTCTGGTGAGTAGATATAGATTCCTGATTCTACATCATCGGAGGCATCACTAATAGTATAAAGCTGGCGGCGACTCATGACTGAATTAGAAAAAGGATCATCGCTACTCATGACAAAAAAATCTACTTTCTCGATCGAGGGTAAATATATGACATTAAAAGATGCTTCACGGGGTGCTATTTTTGCCTTTTGGATAGCTTCCTGCACTGCCAATTCACTAATATAAAATTCCCCTGCCATAACTTCAATTAGCTGGGGTGCTGTTTCCATATCTAGAGCAATTACCATATCTAAATCTTGGGTAGACCTATTCTCTCCGAGTAATGAACTGGCAATAGAACCACCTACCACGTAGGGAATATTCAGAGGCAATAAAATCTTCGCTATTTTCTGTGCTAGAGCGATCGGATCACCAATCACAAATTTTTCCCCATCTCTACTATTTGCACCGTCTAATAAAACTTTAATCCATTCAGAACCTAAACATCTTTTAATAAATTCTTGGCGAATTTTTGTTTCAGAAGCATGGGGATACTGGTTTTCTATGCCTAGTAGAACTAATCTACGAACTGATTGATTAAACGTACGAGTCCGCTGAACTTTTTGCTGGGGTGTTAACTGTCGGAGTAGCCGAAACATCAACACATCCGCCTCAAGGCTAGTATCGATCGCTTGGGGCTGGTATCCAGACTTAACTGTAACTGCTGAAATAATTATAAATCTATACCTATAGGAAATTGAGGATCAAGAATTTGGGCGATCGCATAGGGACATTCCTTGGGAAGATCATCAAAATCTAGGGGTGTTTCCCGTAATACTAAACTAATTCCCTGGCGAAAACCTTTGGAAACAGCTTCTGCTAGATACGGTTTCAGACTAGGATTATCTTGCAGAATATCAAGAACCTGTTCTCTTTGTTCCCAAATAGTCGCCTTCCAGCTTTTGCCCCGTAATTCAGGCTGATACTCCCATTTTAATAAATGTCCAATTAGAATCCCTAAACGATTTCTTAGCTCTTGTTTTTGCTGCTTACCCAAAGATTCAATTTCCTCTGCCAAATTTTCTATATCTAGACTAGTCCATGTTCCTTGACGTAACAAAGTTGCTTGCACTTGAGTCCATTGATAAAAGTCCGTTTCGTATAAATCATGATTTTCTAGAGGTACTCCTAGGCGATCAAAGCTGCGGTCGCCGCAATCGCTATCTTGCCCAGCCTCCATGTTAATTAATTCTCTCATCCCTTCTTCCTCCAGAGTCAGACTACCAACTGATAATTTACAAGCATTTCTTTAGATAGTGGCCAGTGTACGATCGCCCATTCCTGGCAACTTCTTCTGGTGTCCCTTGAGCAATAATTTGGCCACCCCGGTTGCCGCCTTCGGGGCCTAGATCAATCACCCAATCACTACAACGAATCACATCTAAATTATGCTCAATCACAATCATAGAATTTCCCTTATCCACCAGTCTTTGTAATACATTAAGCAACTGATGGACATCATAAAAAGATAAACCTGTAGTTGGTTCATCAATGAGATATAAGGTTTTCCCTGTGGCTCGGCGAGATAATTCTGAGGCCAGCTTCACTCGTTGGGCTTCTCCTCCAGAGAGAGTCGGAGCAGTTTGCCCTAGTTGTAGATAGCCCAAACCTACATCCACAAGAGTTTGGAGTTTCAGGGCTGCCTTGGGAATATTCTGGAAAAATACCGATGCTTCTTCTGCCGTCATACTCAATACATCAGCGATCGACTTCCCCTTATATTTCACCTGCAAAGTTTCCCGGTTATATCTCGCTCCTTTGCACACTTCACATTGAACGTAGACATTAGGTAAGAAATTCATCTCAATCACATTTACTCCTTGGCCACTACAAGCCTCACAACGGCCACCCTTGACATTAAAGGAAAACTGCCCCGGTTTATAACCCCGCGCCTTGGCTTCCACAGTTTCGGCAAACACATCCCGGATAGCATCAAAAACTCCCGTGTAGGTGGCGGGGTTCGATCGAGGAGTGCGACCAATGGGAGATTGATCAATCACAATCACCTTATCAAGGGAGTGGAGACCTTTAACCGTTTCTAAGTCCTTAGGGAAAGGTACAGTTTTACTAAAATGATGCTGGAGAGAAGGGTAGAGTAGTTCATTGATTAGGGTAGATTTTCCAGAGCCAGACACCCCAGTAATACAAACTAATTTTCCTAGGGGTAATTCCACCTCAAGATTTTGTAAATTATTGCGTTGACAGTTAACTAAAGTAATCTTCTTGCCATTGCCTTCCCGCCGCTCCGTTGGAGTCTCAATGACTCGCCGCCCTGAGAGATAAGCTCCCGTGAGGGAATCTTCGGCGGTTAATAAGGCCTCCAAATCTCCTTGAGCTACGATCGATCCCCCGTGGACTCCCGCCCCGATGCCAATATCTACAATATGATCTGCTGCTCGGATAGTTTCTTCATCGTGTTCCACCACAATTAGGGTATTCCCCAAATCCCGTAATTTCGTTAGGGTTTGCAAGAGTTTATGATTATCCCGTTGGTGCAAACCAATGCTGGGTTCATCAAGAACGTACAGGACTCCCGTTAAGCCAGAGCCGATCTGGGTGGCTAATCTAATCCGCTGTGCTTCGCCTCCCGAAAGGGTCATAGCCGCTCGATCGAGGGTGAGATAATCTAAGCCCACATCTAGCAGGAATTGTAATCTTGCTTTAATTTCCTTCAGGACTAAATGCCCAATCTGGGCCTGGCGATCGCTTAACTTAAAATGATTAATACGATCAAGAGCTTCGCTAATAGAAACCCCCGTCAGTTCTGTAATCCTATACTGCCCCAACCGTACCGCAAGGGATTCTGGCTTCAGGCGCTGACCCTGACAAACTTCACAGGGCTGGTCAATGAGATACTGATCCAATTTTTGTTTCTGTAAATCTGTGCCATTCTCGTACTGCCCTTGGAGCATAGAGATTACCCCTTTGTAGGTACGGTATTGTACCCCAGCCCCCCGACTGTAGCGAGAATCTAGCTCTACAGGGATTTTCTCCGGGGAACCGTAGAGAATAATCTGTTGTTGTTGGGGAGTGAGTTTTTGCCAAGGGGTTTGAATCTCAAAGTTATAAACCTGAGACAAACTATAAAGCAGCGAGAGGTAGTAGGAACTATCTTTGTCTGACCAAGGGGCGATCGCGCCATAAACTGGCTGAGCTGGATCAGGAATAATCAAATCTGCCGAGAAAGTTCGTAAACTGCCCAAACCATGACAGTTGGGGCAGGCTCCGTAGGGAGAATTAAAAGAAAATAATCGGGGAGACAACTCTTCCATCACCGCCCCATGTTCATGGCAAGCAAACTTCTCTGAAAATACTAACTCCCGTGGCAATTTCTCTTTTTCTTCTCTTTCCTCTCTTTCATCTTCTTCATTTCTCAACTCCTCTCCCTCCCCATACCTCCCCGTACCTCCCTGTACCTCCT
>JANMHD010000412.1:0-14312 GCA_031374985.1 Coleofasciculaceae cyanobacterium OTE_70_metabat_329
CGGGCTGTAGCGACAGATTTTCAGAATGGTAGCCTTGCCAATATCCGCCGAGTATTTGGTTTTACCACCCTCTTTCAACCCCAGCGCCCCGTTACCCGTGCCGAAGCTATCACTACCCTATGGTATTTTGGCTCCCAAGGAAGGGGAATTTCTGCCAAGGATGCCCAGCAAATACCTCTACGATCGCCTTAGCGTTGTGTAGCAATATCGCCTTAGGGTTGGGTCGTAATATAGGGAGGTAGTAAATATCCTAGTTCCTAGCGATCCCCTTGGTGGTAGAATCTAGGTCAGGATTAGGGGTATTCTTGCCCTGAGGTAATATCCTAAGACAATAATAGAAAATATAATGAAGGCAAGTTACAGAGGGTAAAAAACAGTGATTAGAGTAGCAATTAATGGTTTTGGACGCATCGGACGCAACTTTATGCGGTGCTGGGCTGAGCGTAAGGAAAGCCAAATAGAAGTAGTGGGAATTAATGATACCTCAGATCCTAGAACTAATGCTCATCTACTAACCTACGACACTATGCTAGGAAAGTTTAATGCAGATGTTAGTGCCGATGATGACACCATTACTGTCAATGGGAAGGTAGTTAAGTGTGTTTCCGATCGTGATCCTTTGAAGCTTCCTTGGGGTAGCTGGGATATTGATTTAGTTATTGAATCTACAGGCGTATTTATTAGTAAAGAATTAGCTACTAAACATATTACGGCGGGGGCAAAGAAAGTATTAATCACTGCACCAGCTAAGGGTAGTGATGTAGGAACCTTTGTCTATGGGGTAAATCATCAAGATTATGATGATAAGGTAAATCATATTGTTAGCAATGCCAGTTGTACTACAAATTGCTTGGCTCCCGTAGCGAAAGTTATCCATGAGCAATTTGGGATTATCAAGGGTACGATGACCACTACCCATAGTTATACGGGAGACCAAAGATTATTGGATGCTTCCCACCGGGATCTGCGTAGAGCTAGAGCCGCAGCTATGAATATTGTCCCGACTACCACAGGGGCAGCGAAGGCTGTAGGTTTGGTGTTGCCAGAACTAAGCGGGAAACTGAATGGGATTGCCCTCCGGGTGCCGACTCCGAATGTATCCGTAGTAGATTTGGTGGTGCAAGTCCAAAAAAGTACGATCGCTGAAGAAGTTAACCTTGCTCTGAAGGAAGCTGCAAATACTTACCTCAAGGGTGTTTTGGCCTATAGCGAACTAGAGCTAGTCTCTTCTGATTATCGATCGAATGACGCATCTTCTATTGTAGATGCTAGCCTGACGATGGTCATGGGTGGTGACATGGTGAAGGTAATTGCTTGGTATGACAACGAATGGGGTTATTCTCAACGAGTTGTGGATCTAGCAGAACTTATGGCTCAGAAGTGGTCTAAGTAGGCTTAATTAATTTCTAGATTAAGAAATTCTGGATTGATCCAAAAAGTTAATTATTTTTTAGAGACACGGCAACGCCGTGTCTGTTGTTTTATATTCGTAGTAAATTTGCAATAAAAAAATAGTCAAAAAATCCATGCTGGAATACATTACCTTGCCTGAAAGTGTCTTACCTACAGTTGCTCCCTATTCCCATGCAGTTAGGGCGGGAGATTTTTTATTTGTGACTGGGCAATTAGCTGAAAACCCAGCCACGGGGAAAGTAGAAGTGGGATCGATCGAAGAACAAACTATCCGGGTTATGGAAAATCTCAAGCTAGTACTAGACCATGCGGGGACTAGTTTTCAACAGGTAGTGATGGTGAGAATCTTTGTGACAGATTTTCGTTTTTTTGAAATTGTCAATAAAATCTATGCCAGCTATTTTGCGAGCGATCGCTTACCCAGCCGTACCACCGTAGGGGTCATGGGTTTAGCAGGTTTAGGAGATGTGGAGATTGATCTGATAGTTTATTGCGGTCAATAGTAGTTAATAACGAATGCGGGGATCGATTAAGGCGTTGATGATATCGATCGCAATACTGGCAAATACTACAATGGTGGAGAAAAATACCATAATTCCCTGTACTGTCGGATAATCCCGGAGTTCGATCGCCTTAAATAATCGATCGGCCAAACCAGGCCAAGAAAAGGTTACTTCTGTTAGTACTGCCCCACCTAATAAAGAAGCAAAAGTTAATCCCAAGATAGTAATCACCGGAATCATGGCGTTTTTCAAGGCATGACTAAACAAAATGCGTAGTTCAGGAATCCCTCTAGCCCTAGCTGCTTCCACATAGTCCGATTGTAGGGTCTGGCGGAGATTCACCCGGACAATCCGCTCAAAAATTCCACTAATTAACACCCCCAAGGTAATACTCGGCAAGGCCAAATGATGCAAAGAGATCAAGAAACTATCTAGATTTCCTGCTAGCAGACTATCGATCGTGTACATTCCCGTAATTGTTGGGGGTGGATTCAAAGAGGGCGGAAACCGAGAACCCAAAGGAAACCAGCGTAGCTGGACACAGAAGATCAATTGCACAATCATCCCCGCCCAGAAAATTGGCAGGGCATAGGTAACAATTCCAAATAACCGCCCCCCCACATCAAAAATAGTGCCGGGGCGAGAAGCAGAGAGCATTCCCATACCCACACCCACTACGATCGCCACTATCATGCTAAAAATAGCTAATTCCAAAGTAGCCGGAAAGAATTGTTTAATCACATCAGTGACAACCTGTCCTTGATCAGTAATGGAAGTTCCTAGATCCAGCTTAAGCAAGTTACCTAGATAATTAAGATACTGGAGGGGCAGGGGCAGAGATAAACCAAGGCGCTCTCGATAGGCCTGCTTCACGGCTTCCGTAGCTCGATTCCCCAAGATCGCATCCACTGGGTCACCGGGGGTCGATCGTAACAACATAAAAACAATAGTAATAATAGTCAACAACATCAAGGGGGCAAGTAAGAGCCGAGTAGCGATGTAGTATTGCAAGGCACGGGAACGGGACATGGGAACCTAGATTGCTAATTTTTATTTATTATTTATAACCATAAGGGTTTGTTGGCAATTTGTTGATTTATTCAGGCAGCAAGATTTCAATCAAGCCTAGAAGTTCTGGTAATTTAGTTTCTACTACACTCCAAATGATCTCAAAATCAAGCTGATCATATTCGTGAATAACAACGTTTCGTATTCCCGCCATTTCTCGCCAAGGAATTTCTGGATACTTCTGACGAAATAATGGAGAGATCCTCTTAGTCGCTTCCCCAATGATGGCAATTTGGTAAAGAATAGCAGATAGCTTTTCATCATTGGCTTCTAGGGCTGATTGATCGATCCCTTCTGTATAGCGGAGAATACTTTGGATAGCTTTTGCAATGTCGATTAAAGATTCCTGATCACGCAACATAAATAATCTGGGCTGATTCTAAGATATTTTTCTTTCTGAGCCAATTTTTACTACGCTCGATCGCAGTCTTAACAATAAAATCTACTTTTCGTCCAAAGATTGCTTCTAGCTCCTCGTGCATTTGTAAAGTTTCAGTTAAACCACGTTTTAGTGTGGGAGAAAATGTGACCAAGACATCAATATCGCTGCTGTCAACATTAAAATCATCCCGTAAAACTGAACCAAAAAGAGCAAATTCTGTGATCTGCCAGCGCTGGCAAAAATCGGTAATTTTTTCCATTGGTAATTCTATTGCAGTCTTAGTCATAGTTATAGATTAATTGCTGCTAGTAAAGCCTGAGAATCTGCCACGGCTCCAAAGACACCACCCTGCATTTTGATCATGCTGAGAGCTGCTAAATGGTTATTATAATCTGTAGCACCAGTACAATCGTTAAGGAGCAGACATTCATAGCCCCGATCGTTCCCATCCCGCATAGTTGTATGCACACAAACATCGGTAGTAATTCCTGCAAGGATAATATTCTGGATTCCCTTAGTTTTGAGGATTAAGTCTAGATCCGTTGCATAAAAAGAACCCTTCCCCGGCTTATCAATAATTGGTTCTCCCGGCAGGGGTGATAGTTCCGGGATAATTTCCCAACCCGGCTCTCCCCGGACTAAAATTCTGCCACAGGGACCAGTATCCCCAATTCCTGCTCCAATGCGGCGACTCCGCCATTGCTTGTTTTCCGGCAAATCCGATAAATCTGGACGGTGGCCTTCTCTAGTGTGGATGACCAAAAATCCCCGATCGCGCATTACTTGCAATACTTTCTGAATTGGTTCAATGGGCGATCGAGTCAAGGATAAATCGTAGCCCATCTTATCCACATAGCCCCCCACACCACAAAAATCTGTCTGCATATCAATAATCAAAAATGCAGTATTTTCTGGATATAGTTTGCCATTGTAGGGATAGGGGTACGGTTCAGAAGCAATAAAAGTGGGCATAGCTTATAAATTTTTCTTTTCTAAGTATTTTTGAATAATAACGGTAAGACCTCAACTCTTCGACCTAATACTCCCTCGGCTCCTAAGAAATCAAAAAATTGTTGAAAATAGGCAACGTCACTAGAAGTAAATTCATCAAACATCCTGTAGTCAGGCAAAGGAATCTGGTTAGTTAGTTCAGCACTAATACGAGTATATTTTTGGAGATATTGACGAGCCATAGCGGGATTACTTCGGACTTCATCTACGCCTCGTCGATAAGCAGAAATGAATTTCTGTGACAATAAGGGATACTCAGCAATAAACTTAGTACTGAGAGCCGCAGAGCCACCAAACCAAGGAGCTAGAGGATCGCCAAGGATATATTTAGAAACTACCCCTGCTTCTAGAGTGCGAGTTGTTTCGCCAATTCTACCGACAGTGCCTATGGGTTCTAGGGTATAAGCAGCATCAACTTCACCCGATAAAAGGGCAGCAATATGCCTATCAAAGGGTAAGGCGATTATTTGAGCATTTGCATAGCCATTCTTTGCCAAAATTGCCTTAGCTAAAGCAATGTTTTGAGGACCCAATCCCGAACAAACTTTTTTACCATTAAGATCACTAATTTTCTCAAAGGCGCTACTTTTGGCAACGATAAATTGTTCAAGAATAAATCTGGTATTGCTGATATTTGAGCAAATAATTTTGAATTTACCCGGTGAGTTGGCTTCCCCGATCGCTAAATTTCCTGAAGATACCCCATTGCCAGCAGCCTGAATATTTCCAGCAATAATACCTTCAACAACTTCTTGGGGATTAGCAAAGGCAACTGCTTCTACCTCAAGCCCTAACTCCTTAAAATAACCCCTTTCTAAAGCTAAATAAAGAGGTAATGCTGGGGTTACCGCTGGATAGCCAAGCACAATCTTTAGATTATTATCTTGAGCATTACTTTTCAAGTCTGAAGTTAAAATAGCTCCAGTTATTCCGCCAACTATTTGCAAAAAATTACGTCTATGAATTTTCATGAGGAGAATTTATTTTGACCTAAAATTAATTCTTATTAGCTAGCATGGGCTTTTTCTCTAATTCTGCATCAGATATTACAAATATCTTTTTTGCCCAAATATAATATCTTGGCTTAAAAATCCCGATGTTGTAGTTGATTCAACCAAAGAATTACACCTTCTTCTAAATTATCTGGATAGTAATTAGGTCTTCTACCTGCTTCTTGAAAACCGAATTTCTGATACATTCCTAAGGCAATATTATTAGAAGCCCTAACTTCTAAGGTGGCACGCTCTAAGCCGAGAGTTTTTGCTTGGTAGAGGAGCTTCTTCAGCAGGATTTTGCCTAGCCCCCGCCTTTGATACTGGGGATGAATAGCTAATAGATTGATATGTGCCTCTTCTAAGATTTGCCAGAATCCACCGACCCCAATGACAAGTCCATAAACCTTTTGGGACTTATCTAAGAACGTATCCAAGGAATCATCGGCGTACTCTTGCTCCAAAGGAATTGTAATTACTAAAAAGTGGCTTCCTGGATGATCTAACTCCCATTGATAGTGGGCTAAACTCCACCAGCCCCCAAAGCAGAGTTTGTCTAGCTCTAGAATGCCGGGCAGATGGATACTAGCAAGGGGTTGAATCTGAAAATCCGCCAGAAAATCTGTCATAAATTTGTCAACAAATAGGGCACTCAAACCAAGGTAAACTGATAGAAACTCAATAATTTATTAGCTATGGTATCAACTACTCCCCGTACTTCCCTAAATATAAATAATTCTGGCTGCCAGTATCTCCCCAACATACCAGATTTGCTGGATGGCACAAATGCCTTGTCTCCTAACCAGCAGCTTATGCCCCTGACTGGGATGCAGAAGGACGATCGCCTCAGTATTGGCGGCTGTGATGTGGGGGAATTAGTCCAACAATTTGGCTCTCCCCTATACATTCTTGATGAAATTACCTTGAGAACTGCTTGCCAACAGTACCGGGAGGCTTTCCAGAAATACTATCCGGGAGAATCTTTGGTGATCTATGCTTCCAAGGCGTGGAGTTGCTTGGCAGTGGCGGCGATCGTCCGCTCTGAAGGTTTAGGAATTGACGTGGTTTCTGGAGCAGAACTCTGCACGGCCCTACAAGCAGGAATTAACCCAGAAAAAATCTATTTTCATGGTAATAATAAATCCTTAGTCGAGCTAGAAGAAGCGATTACTTGTGGCTGCACCCTAATGGTGGATAACTGGCTAGAGCTAGAAACCCTCGTAAAAATTGCCACCCAACCCGTGAAAATCATGCTCCGGCTCACTCCGGGCATCGAGTGCCACACTCATGAATACATCCGCACTGGCCATTTAGATAGTAAATTTGGCTTTGACCCTACCCATCTTGATCAGGTCTTTGCCTTTGTGAGTGAACACTCAATTCTTAAATGTTTGGGAATCCATGCCCACATCGGTTCTCAGATTTTTGAACAGCAGCCCCACCAAGATCTTGCTGGGGTAATGGTGGAATTTTTGACTAAAGCTAATCAGTACGGCATTGCCGTAGAACAACTGAATATTGGTGGTGGCTTGGGAATTCGCTACACCGAATCCGATGATCCCCCTAGTATTGATGCTTGGGTTCAGGGAGTATGTCAATCCCTAGTCAAAGCCTGTGGGGCAAAAAGTTTACCTCTGCCCAAGGTAATTGCTGAACCGGGACGATCGCTCATTGCCCCTGCCTGTGTCACGGCCTATACGATCGGCAGTACCAAAACCGTACCGGAGATCAGAACCTACGTAGCGATCGATGGTGGCATGTCTGACAATCCCCGCCCCATTACCTACCAATCGGTATATCGGGCAGTAGTGGCCAATAAAATGACCCAGCCCCTCACAGAAACCGTAACTATTGCCGGAAAACATTGTGAATCTGGAGACATTTTGATCAAAACAGCCCAATTACCTCCTACCGTACCGGGGGATATTTTGGTGGTCTTAGCAACGGGAGCTTACAATTACAGCATGGCCTCCAACTATAACCGAATTCCCCGCCCAGCGGCTGTTCTAGTCAAAGATGGGATAGCAGAGTTGATTCTCCAGCGAGAAACTTACCAAGACCTCCTTCGTCAGGACTTACTGCCTTCTAGTCTAAAACAAGACCTGAATCAAGAAAATTAGACCTGAAATTCTCCTACATGCCATACCTCTACTTCAAAGAAGCTGGGGGGTGTCCTCCCTTTCTCGTTAGTGATGATTTAGTCCCATGACCTTTAATCCTCAACAACTCACTCCCTTTCTAATCCCCGCTATTGACATTCTGCTGGTGCTTGTCCTTATCTATCTAATTTTAATAGTAGTGGGGGAAGGCAGGAGCTTTTGGATGGTCAGGGGATTGATCTTGCTTATTGGCATCACCATAGTGAGTCAAGAAATAGGGTTAAAGCTGCTTACTTTTGTCTTAGAGAAATTAGTCTTGGGGGCTGCCGTAGTGATGGCGATAATTTTTCAATCTGATTTTCGCCGCTTTCTGGAGCGTCTGGGTAGGGGAAATATTATGCAGATGTTTCAGCGTAGTCATCGTCCAGATTCTAAGCCAGATCAAGTAATTGATGAAATTGTGGATGCTGTGAAGGAATTATCTCAAAAACGGGTGGGGGCATTGATTGTGCTGGAAACGAATGAGCCGATCGAATCTGGAGAAATTACTGTTCCCGGAGTAGAGATTAATGCCGATATTTCTAAAGAACTCCTCCAGACAATCTTTCAACCTTCTACCCTGCTCCACGACGGGGCGGTATTAATTCGGAACTCGCAAATTGTTTCTGCTGGGATGATTTTACCCTTATCTCAACGGGATACTTCCAGACAATTAGGCACTCGCCATCGAGCAGCTATGGGAGTAACAGAGCAGATTCCCTACTGTCTATGTATTGTGGTTTCCGAAGAAACTGGTTCTATTTCCTTAGCCGAAAAAGGGGTACTAAATCGTCCTCTGACTAGTAACAAGCTCCGGGGAATTTTACTGGCAAAATTTGGGGCGGCGGCCGAAGAGCGATCAGCAAAATCTGGTTTCCGCAGTCTCGGCCGTCAAGTAATTAGTCAGGGAGGGGAATTAATTTCTCGGATTGGGCATCATCCAATCAGGAAAAACCCCAAAAATTCCGGTAGTAACGATCGCAAGGAGCGCCTTTAAATGAATACTAAGATATTAAAACAGTTACCTACAGACTTGCAGATCGATCGCCTCCCCCACCACGTAGCTGTAATCATGGATGGTAATGGACGCTGGGCAAAACGACAAGGTTTGCCAAGGATTATGGGACATCGCCGGGGGGCAGATATCCTGAAAGACCTCCTGCGTTGCTGTAGTGATTGGGGAATTTCTGCTCTTACGGCCTATGCTTTTTCCACGGAGAATTGGGGCAGACCTCTAGAGGAGGTGGATTTTCTGATGAGCTTGTTTGAAAGGATTCTGCGCCGGGAACTGAAGGAAATGATGCAGGAAGATGTGCGAATTCGCTTTGTGGGGGATCTCTCTCTTCTGCCTAAATCTCTCCAAGAAGAAATTGCCCAATCTATGGCTGATACAGCAAAAAATCAGGGAATTCAATTTACGGTAGCGACTAATTACGGAGGGAGGCAAGAGATTATCCAAGCCTGTCAAGCGATCGCTCATCAAGTCCAAACTGGAGAAATTCAGCCCAGCGATATTACTGAAGATTTATTTGCTAAACATCTCTACACTGCGGAGGTGGGGGATCCAGATTTATTAATTCGTACTAGTGGAGAAATGCGGATTAGTAATTTTTTACTGTGGCAACTTGCTTATGCTGAGATATACATTACCGAAACTCTGTGGCCAGATTTCGATCGCCAAGAATTTCATCAAGCTCTACTATCTTATCAAAAGCGCGATCGACGCTTCGGCAAGGTCAAGTAATTTTATGGTATTTAAAGTTAAATGTAATACATAGAACAAGATGTATCCTAGAAATATATAAGTCTAGCCAAACAACGCTGAGTCAAACCTATGTCTACCGTAGAAGTATTAGAAACTGTGGAAACAGTAGAAATATTAGAAACAGTCCGTTGGACGAGTGCTGATCTCGAACTTTTTCCTGATAATGGCAATCGCTACGAGATCATTAATGGAGAATTACTTGTGACTAGAGCACCAAATTGGAAACATCAAAAAGTAGCTAATAAAATCTCTAGTGAACTAGACAAGTGGTCAACTCAGACAGGCTTAGGCGAAGCTGTCCAAACACCCGGGGTGATTTTTCCTGATGATGACAATGTAATTCCTGATGTAGTTTGGATTAGTAATGCTCGTTTAACTGAAGTTTTAGATGCAAAGGGGCATTTGCAGGGAGCACCAGAATTAATAGTGGAAGTGCTATCTCCGGGGACAGAAAACGATCGACGCGATCGACAATTGAAACTAAAGCTCTACTCAGTGCAAGGAGTACGGGAATATTGGATATTTGACTATCAACAACAAAAAGCAGAGATTTATCGCCGGGAAAATGGCTTATTAAAATTAGCCATGACTTTATTTAGCGAAGATATTTTAACTAGTCCGCTACTGCCAGATTTTAGTGTGGCTATGACAATATTATTTTAATTCTTAGATTTAACTCGATATTTTATTCAATTAATATTATTGATGATTATTTATCCCCATAAATATGGATGACTAGCTCTCGATCGAGGCGATGCGATCGATGTTCCCAGAGATAAATTCCCTGCCAAGTTCCTAAAACTAAGCGACCTTGAGTAATAGGAATCTGTTCAGAAGTATGAGTCAACACAGTCCGAATATGGGCAGGCATATCATCTTTTCCTTCGGCACTATGAATATAGCTTTTTCCATCTTCTGGAACTAGCTTACTAAAGAAATTAGCCAAATCTTGTAATACATCAGGATCAGCATTTTCTTGAATAATTAAACTAGCAGAAGTATGCCGCAAAAAAAGATGACAAATCCCGATACTAATATCTGAATCTGTAACGGCGGCTTGTACCTTATCAGTAATACGAGTAAAACCCTTAGCTGTAGTAGTAACTTTTAATAATTTTTGATAGTGACTCATAATCGTAGTTTACAGTAATTTACACTTCCAAGAAGTACAGGCTTAATCTTTAAGTTTCCCTTTGAAAGGAACATTCAGGGAGTTTTCCTAGGCAATACAAGCATTAATTAGTTCCGTAATATCGCCTACACAAATAATATCTACTCCTAACCCCCCACTTACCTCCGCTACTGTTAGATCATCTAAAAACCGCAATTCCCCATGCTTCAGCATCACCGTTGGCAATAAAATTCCTTGGCCTAAATCTTGATTCTGCAATCCAGATAATAGATCTTGCCCCGTCAATAAACCTGTCACTGTTATAGTCTGCCCCCAATAGTCACTTTGCAAAGCCATCAAATTAATCTTTAATCCCGGCACTTGGTTGAGTTGTTGCACCAAGGGTTGAAAAGCTTTTTCCACTGCATTTCCTACCACCCATGTTAACTTCTTCTGAGGAGTAATTGCTGGGGGCAATAATTCTTTAGCTTTAGCAGTAAAGTCCCCAATAAACTGTCGAATCGAACCTACTCCATTCCCCAATTGAGGATAGTCTTCGTAGTGATCGGCGGCGGGTAAATCTACTCCAGCTATCAGGAACCATTCGTCAGCCAACCAAGCGAAGGTAGTTCCAAATTTTTGTTGATATTGGCGCTGAAATTTCTGGACTTGATTAATAACTTCTAGGGCTTTAGTTGGAGTGATAGAGATTAATTCATCTTCGGGGGGTCGAAATTTAGTTAAGCCTACAGGGACGATCGCTACAGAAGCCACCGTAGGCAGATCTGGATTATAAAACTTAGCTAAATCTTCTAATGTTCTATCTAGATGAATTCCATCATTAATCCCCGGACAAACTACTACTTGGGCATGAATTTGTAATCGATTTTTAGCAAACCATTGCAGGTTTTCCAGAATTTTTCCAGCCCTAGAATTTTTTAATAATTTGACTCTCACTTCTGGTTCCGTAGCATGGACAGAAACAAATAAAGGAGACAAACGCAAGGCTTTAATTCGGTTCCATTCTGGTTCTGTAAGATTAGTTAAAGTCAAATAACTGCCGTAGAGAAAACTGAGACGATAATCATCATCTTTGTAGTATAAAGATTCTCGTTTTCCAGGTGGTTGTTGATCAATAAAACAAAAAGGACAATGGTTATTACATTGCAGCAAGCCATCAAATAAAGCTGTGGTAAATTCCAAACCCAGATCATCGTCGTAGTCTTTTTCTATAGCTACCTGATGGATTTTGCCCTTAGTATCTAGAACTTCCAAATCGAGAAATTCTTCAGCACAGAGAAATTGATAGTCTATTAAATCTCTAGGCTTCGTGCCATTGATGGATACGATCGCATCCCCAGCTTCAAAACCAATCTCTTCTCCAATAGAATCTGGTAGCACCCTAGTAATAACAGCGGGTCGAACAGCATAATTACTCATAATTTCTTAACTTAAAAAGAGCTATCCGATTTAGCTATTTTGACACTTATGGCCGCTAACCCAAAAGCTATTGTTCCATAAATTGCGCCCATAACAGGAGTAATCAAAGTTGCATCAGGAAATACTAAACCAAAAATTGCCATGGCTGCGGAGAAACCTCCGAAATAACTCCCGATTCCCAGACCACTCTTCTCACTGGGGACTAGATTAAGAATCCAAGGAATTACGCTATTGACGATCGCACTAAAGGCGGGGATTACCAACAATGCAGCCAACCAGAGGAGATTTGGGACTAGCCCCATTAATAGTAAGCCCCCTCCAGCTATACCCAGACTCAGAAACAGCACCAACTGATTCCCATATTTAGTGGCAATTTTTCCGGCAGGCAGAGCTAAGAGTGCTAAGGCAATTCCCACTCCTACCATGATCAGAGATACATTTTCAGCCCCAGCTTGCAGTTTAATAAGTTTTCCCAGGACATCCATTAAAAAACGAGTTCCCCCGCCAACTACGGTTCCAGTAATGGAAATTAGCATCAAGGGGATGAGGGGCGATCGCCGATGGGGTTCCATATTTTCGGGGAAGGTAGGTACATCAGGCATTTGAACTGATCGCAAGGTTGCCGCTGCTCCTAGCAGAATAAAAGAACCTAAGGCAAAAATTGCTAGGGGGGGGAAGTTATTTAGCAAAAAACTATTAGCTACTGGTCTAAAGGCTCCTGTAAAGCCACCGACCAAAGTCACTATACTCATCGCTAGGGGCAGTTCTTTGGGGGTGGCATACTTGCCCAGCATGGCGATCGCCGGACTACGAAACACTGTCATCGCCAGACTCCATAGTACCAAAACCCCGATCAGCAGCCAGCGAAATACATCTGTCGGACTACCAAAAATCACGACCGCCGGAATCAAGATAAATAGGGCAGAAGAAAGGACTACCCCGATCGCCACGAAGGGAAACCGACTACCCACCCACTGGTAAGAGCGATCGGACAATCCCCCCATCACCGGCTCCATTAAAACTGCCAAAGCACTTTCGATAATTAATAACTTCAGTCCCATATTCAGAGGTAAACCCAACTCTAGCAGTAACTTAGGTAGGTAAGCTCCATAAATAATCCAAGCCAAGGTAATTGACCCTTGCACAGCGGCCAATCCCCAAACTTGTCCCCAAAGTATTTGCGATCGAGTAGGAAAAAAGAACATAGGATTAAGTAGGTACAGGGAGGTACAGGGAGGTGTAAAAGAAATACTCAAAATATAATTGAGTAAGTTTCGTTGGATTCGTAGGAAAAAGAAATCTATTTACTAAATCCCTTATCTCCTTTACCTCCTTTACCTCTTCTACCTCCTTTTTAATACTCAGGAACTGAAGAATCTACTTCCTGACTCCAAGCAGCAATCCCGCCCTTGACGTTAGTTCCAGTGATTCCAGCCTCCTTCAGGATGCCGAGGGCTTTAGCCGATCGCCCCCCTAGTTTGCAGTGAACGATGAGTTTCTGCCCCTTGAGCAATTCCTTCACCTTCTCTACACCAGCCCCCTGTTCAATTTCCGGCAAGGGGATCAACACAGCGCCCGGAATCTTGGCAATTTCGTACTCGTTGGGATTGCGGACATCAACTAACAGAAAATCCTCAGAGCCACTGTCTAGCAAGGTTTTCAATTCCTGTACTGTCATTTCTGCCATAGACATTTTTTGTTTCTCCTCTTCCGCCTTGGCTTGGGTAATGCCACAGAATTGTTCATAGTCAATAAGTTTTTCAATCACTGGGCGCTCTGGGTTGGGGCGGAGTTTTAGTTCCCGGAATTTCATTTCTAGGGCATTGAATAATAACAATCTGCCACTAAGGGTAGTTCCTTGTCCTAGGATAATCTTCACGGTTTCCGTGGCTTGAATCACCCCAATAATTCCCGGCAGTATCCCTAATACTCCCCCCTCGGCGCAGGAAGGAACCATGCCCGGTGGTGGTGGTTCGGGGTATAAGTCTCGATAATTTGGCCCTTCTTGATAGTTAAATACTGTCGCCTGACCTTCAAAGCGGAAGATAGAACCATAGACATTGGGCTTATTCAGCAGCACACAGGCATCATTAACTAGATAGCGAGTAGGGAAATTATCGGTGCCATCCACCACAATATCGTAGGGAGCCATGATTTCTAGAGCATTGGCAGAGCTAATCATGGTGTTGTAGAGATCTACTTGGCAGTAGGGATTGATCTCTAGGATGCGATTCTTTGCAGATTCAATTTTGGGTTTGCCTACCCAAGATGTGCCGTGGATTACTTGGCGTTGCAGATTGGAATGATCGACAATATCAAAGTCTACAATACCGATGCGGCCTACCCCGGCGGCGGCAAGGTATAACAACAGGGGAGAACCCAGCCCTCCTGTACCGATACACAGAACACTGGCAGCTTTGAGGCGTTTTTGCCCTTCTAGTCCTACTTCTGGCAGAATCAGGTGGCGAGAATAGCGCTCGTATTCTTCT
>JANMHD010000399.1:0-3239 GCA_031374985.1 Coleofasciculaceae cyanobacterium OTE_70_metabat_329
CTTTCTGCTATGACTTTATCTCCTTGTTTGAGGCGAGCAGCAATAGAAGCTGGTAGGACATTTAGAAGTAATTCTTCAGCTTTTTCTTGTTCTTTTCGTAAAAGGCGATCGCTAATATAACTTTGCCTTAGGTAAGATTCTATTTGATAGTTAGAAAACATCCCAACGCCCATAGTTGCAGCTAGATAAAAATCTATTTCTACTAATTTAGTTAGGGGGGTTTGAATCATCAATAAATCTAAAGTATTATAGGCAAGAAAAATCATTAATCCCGTAATACTTGCAGCAATAAATCTTAGCTTAATAGCTGTATAATTATACATCAATAAACTAGTTAAACCTATATAATTTACCCCTAGAGCAGGAATTGAAATAGCGACCACAGGGGCAGCGATCGCAGCTACCAGAATAGCTACACTAATAGAAATTTGCATAATATGTCGAAAGTAGGCAGAGAAACTTAGTCCTAAAACAGTTATGCAGACAGGAAGCACAACCCCATAACGAACTAGTAATAATTTATTTCTAATTTCTGGCGCAAATTGTAAATCAACAATACCTAAAATTACATAGACAACGATCGCAAAAACTAGGGCAAGCCTGACTTGCTTAAGAGATATACGAAAGTAATGTTGCAAGAATTCTCGCTCTGACTCTGGGTTTGGAAAGCTGAGGGTCAGTGGGTTAATCTTCATAAGTTGCACCACCTTGTTAGCAAAATTAGTCTCGCTTGATAATCTAGATTAGCCATATCTTGCCACAGATAGTCTCATCTAGACCAGAGCTTTTTTAGACCTATAATTTAAGTTAACGGTCTAGCTCCGTCACCAAATCACTAGGTTCACCAGGGTAGAAATTGGGATCAAATATTTCTATGAGGTTATAGGGACAATCAGCAGGAAAGGTTTGGGGAGACAGATTAGTTTCTTTGACAGCTAAGGCGATCGCTTTCCCGTAAGATTTATGCAACATCTCTGCAATATCAGATTTGAGGCTAGGATTATCTTCTAGAAGCTCGATCGTATCTAAGCGTTGAATTCGGATAGTTGCCAACCAACTTCGGCTCCGGTATTGGGGTTGATGTTGCCATTTGAGAAGATGCCCAATTAATATACTTAATCTATTACGTAATTCTTGGCGTTGTTGCTTACCCAAAGATTCAATTTCCTCAATGAGATTTAATAGATCTAGCTGACTCCATTGCTGATTACGCAGAGCCAATGCCTGTGCCTGAGTCCAAGCATAGAAATCAGCTTCGTAGAGATGGGAAGCAAAGTTAATTTCTTTTTTTGTTTCTGAACTAACTTTAGGTAGTTGCATCAAGATATACCAGTTATAGGACTATTATTAATTATTAGGCACAAACTATTCTATGACTTTAACTCAACTGGGGGGAGCAATACTCATCTGCATTCTTTGTCCTCTTCTGGGGGCATTGCCTTTAATCAGCATAATTTTTTCCCTCCGACATCGGCAAAACTTACGGGAGTTAGGCACAGGGAATGCTTCCGTCTCAGCAGCTTTTTATCATGGGGGAAAATTCACCGGAATTTTAGCAGTAATCTCTGAGGCGGGCAAAGGAATTTTGGTAGTGTTACTGAGCAGAATATTTTTTCCTGTGGCTTCTCCTTGGGAACTGCTCGCCATAGTAGGTCTGGTATTTGGGCGCTATGTGGGTAGCAGAGGGGCAGGGACGACTAATGCCATGTGGGGCTGCATTGTCCATGACCCGGTAATTTCTGGAATTGGCTTGCTGATGGCAGGAGTGGGGTTTACGGTGACACGCGATCGCACCCTCAGCAAGTATAGTGTTCTAGTTATATTTCCCCTCTTATTAGCTTTATTTCACCCCCAACAAACTGCTAGATTAGGGGCAGCGATCGCCCTCAGTTCCCTTTTAGGCTGGATCTATACTAAAATTCCTGATGATCTTAATTTACCTGCTCATCAAGTCCGGGGAAAATCTCAACCAATGTTTAACTTTTTTCGTGGGGAACGGGGCATTACTTATCTGAATGCAGGTCAACTAGAGGCAGCCAAAGTTGGCAATAAAGCTGCTAACCTCTCTCAGTTGCATCAGCGGGGTTATCCAGTTCCAGAAGGCTGGGTATTTTTGCCCGGAGATGATCTGGATGTGGTGATCCAATACCTCCACCCTAGTAGCGATGACCCTTTGATAGTGCGCTCTTCGGCTAAGGGTGAAGATACTGAGACTAGTACGGCAGCAGGGCAGTACGTAAGTATTTTAAATGTTGGCAGCAAGCTCCAATTACAGCAGGCACTTTTAGATTGTCTAGCAGGTTATAACCAGCCTAGGGCGGTGCGGTATCGGGCAGATAACCAAATTCCTGAGGCGGGAATGGCAGTATTAATTCAACGGCAAATCTCTGGAGTGTTCTCTGGGGTGGCCTTTAGCCGGGATCCTCTAGCTGGGGAAGGGGTAGCGATCGAAGCTCTACCGGGCAATGCCACAGGGGTTGTATCGGGCAAAGTCACCCCAGAACAGTACCAAGTTTTAGTAAGTAATCTTGATCTAGAAGCGAGTTCTGATTGGCGTTTACCAGAAGATTTAGAACTATCAATTACATCTATCCAGGGTGCAGGAGATGTTCCTATTCGGTTGATTCAACAAGTTGCCTACCTAGTCCGAAAAATTGAGGCTGATTATCACGGAATTCCTCAAGATGTGGAATGGACTTATGATGGTCAAAATCTTTGGGTATTGCAATCTCGTCCCATTACCACCCTGCTGCCCATCTGGACTAGAAAAATTGCGGCTGAGGTAATTCCGGGGGCAATTCATCCCCTCACTTGGTCAATTAATCGTCCCTTGACCTGTGGAGTTTGGGGAGAAATTTTTACGATCGTCCTTGGTGACAAAGCTACTGATTTAGACTTTACAGAAACGGCGACTCTACATAATGCCTACGCCTATTTTAATGCTACTTTGTTGGGGCAAATATTTTTGAGAATGGGATTACCACCAGAGAGTTTGGAATTCCTCACTAGGGGTGCAAAATTTAGCAAGCCGCCCCTACTTTCTACCCTACAAAACATTCCCGGATTGCTGCGATTACTTCAAAGAGAATTAAGTTTAGAAAAAGATTTTAATCAAGATTATCGGTTATATTTTGCACCTATTTTAGATAAATTAGGAAGTAGAGTTGTTAGCGATATCCCGGAAGAACCAAGAGTAATTTTAGAGGGAATTACAGAAATTCTGACCATCCTTAAAAAAG
>JANMHD010000400.1:0-1924 GCA_031374985.1 Coleofasciculaceae cyanobacterium OTE_70_metabat_329
GTGGCTCCAGCCTGCCCTGCTCATGACCCTGCTCTTCCGTTTCGATCCCGCAGGGATTAATCCAGATTCTCCAGAAACTGTGATGGCTAATGGGCAGTGTTTTCTCTGCCGTCGAGAAGTGCTAGAAAAGTTAGCTGGTTATAGTACTGCCAAGAATTCTTTCTGTGATGATGTCACCTTAGCTCGGAATATTGCTGCTCAGGGTTTTAAGGTAGGTTTTTTAGATGGGGCAAAGGTAATCAAAGTCCGCATGTATGAAGGCATGGCTGAAACTTGGACGGAATGGGGACGATCCCTTGCCCTTAAGGATGCTAGTTCTCCTAGTAAGTTATTTCATGATTGCTGGTTATTATTAGCAGTCCAAGGTTTACCCCTCATTAGCGTGATTTTGGGTGGTTTACTCCCCCCCACAAGTTTTGTTAGTCAAATTTGGTTAGGTTTAAATTGGTTTTTGGTAATAATTCGAGTAGCTTTATTGGGAGCGATCGCCCCTTCCTATGATTGGTCTAATACTCCCCCTATTTATGGTTTAGCTTTCCTTCTTTCTCCCCTAGCAGACCCCTTGGCTTTCCTGAGAATTATCCTCTCTGCCCTGAGTCGTCCTAAGCGCTGGCGGGGTAGGAATTATCCTACAGTCCAGAGTAAATAAATTGAAGGATAGTTATTGGAAGATGGGATAAAATAGGTGATTAGTTTTCATGAATTAGATTAAATTAAACTATGACTATTATTGTTACCCCGGCAGAAATTGAAGAGTATCGATCGCAGTTACAAGCCTATCCTGAAGCCCTGAAAGGTCTTGATACTTTGGCAGACTGTGAAGGTGATCTAGAGTGTGCTGCTGAGACTGTAGCCATTGAATTAGGAAAGTTAGATGACGATTTGGGTAATGAAGATGAAAAGGGTAAATGGCTAGAAAAATTTACTCAGAGTTTGCACCCTCATATTTGTACCCCAGCTTTTCGGGAAGTTTTGACTCAAGGTTTTGCGGGAGCCATTGGTTTATTAATCCCTGTGGTTGGCCTTCCCACCTTAATAGTATTGGTAATTGTCTATATCAGTAGGAAGGGTCTAGATGAATTTTGTAAGGATTGCTAAACGCCGATCGCTGTGAAGGCAGCCCAGTAGTGAGGTGCAGCAAAGGGCAAGGGTTTACGGTTGAGAGAGCCCTTGAGGGGAGCTTGGACATAGCGGGTGCGTTCCTTAAGGGGCAGTTGTTGGAAGACTTGCTCAATTTGGGGCTTGAGGTCTTCTAGTAGAATCTCTAGTTGTTCTGAGGTTAGATTGCGTAGCCATTGCTGGGCTTCGTTGAGGGCGGGGATTGTTGATAGAGTTTTCAGATTTTCATAGAATCGCATCATTAATAAGGTGCTGGCAAGTTGATCTACTTTCCAGAGGCTACTAACCATGCTAGAACTGCCTGCCAAGAGAAATCCAAAGGGTAAGCCAATATATTCATCGGTGGTGCTGGATTCTGTTAACCCAGTTTCGCAAGCGGAAAGAGTGACAAGGCGACATTGATTGAGGTTGAGGTTCAATATTTCTAGGAGGGTGAGGCGATCGTTATTTGCCAGTTTTAGGAAAGATTCTAGGGGTGAGTTTGGTTTAAATTCACCATGACAGCCAAAATGGGCGCAGTTGGCAAGACTAATTTGTTTATCAATTATCTGTTTGTTGGCGTTATCTCTGATCCATAAACTACTCGACTGGAATCCTTGGTGAATATTGGCTGATTGCAGTTCAAGCAGGTAGCGGTCTTTGGTTGGGTTGGCAAGGGCAAAGAGATGAGACAATTCTGGTCGATCGCGGGTTTTGACAAGTTGGAGCAGTTGGCAACTGGGGGCATAGCTCACTCCTTGGGGGAAGAGGTCGAGGAGGGTTTGGGAGGAATCGATCGAGAGGGCGTGGAGGGGGAAGAGGTGCA
>JANMHD010000497.1:0-1943 GCA_031374985.1 Coleofasciculaceae cyanobacterium OTE_70_metabat_329
TAGTTTATGTAAGCCTGAGAGGATGTCTGAAAAGGTAGCTTGGCGACTAAAGTCGCAGCTACAGGAGCAAAATCTGGATGGTGCGCAGGTTGCAGAAAGTCCTAGATTTCTCTTAGTCCGCAACGGCGGACTTTGTTCTTATAGCTGCGGTTTCAACCGCCAGACTTAAATCTCCAATACTTAGCTTATTAAAATAAACTCTACTGTGGATAAGGCTTACACCACCAGCTATAAAGCAGACATACTCTTCCAACAAATTACTTTAAGATCAGCTTGAGGTGCAATACGCAATTTAGCGTAGTCCTTTGTTAAGCGATCGTTACAATGTTTCCAATCCTAATCGTGTACAACAAAAGCAAGAGAAGTCAAAGATGAAAACGTGGTAGATGAATATCCTTTCTATGTCCCCATAAGCGCAACCCAAAAATTAATGTGGCAGACAGTAAAATATTCCAACTAAGAGGTAGAAAATTAAATTTATATACACAATAAAAGATAATTCCTCCTACTAAAGACGATGCTGCATAAATTTCTCTGTGAAATATAAAAGGAAAATCTCCAATAAGAGTATCTCTAATTACTCCCCCTCCTACAGCGGTCAAAGTTCCAGCGAGAATACATCCAAAAAAGTGAACATTTAGTGACATAGATTTCTCTACGCCAATTAGAGTGAAAATTGCGAGTCCAAAGGCATCAAGGTAAAGAAAAATTTGATAAATCTCCTTTTGATACATCTCCTTAATTTTGTTTGTGAATAAATAGGTAAAAAGAAAGCCCATAAAAACTGTGGCTAGATAGTACGGGTTACTGAAAGTGCTAGATGGTACTCCTAGCAGCATATCTCTGATTATTCCACCTCCCATTGCCGTCACTAAAGCCAAGAAAAAAGCTCCGACGGGATCGATCTGATGGCGAATACTACCAATTATTCCTGTTATAGAAAAAGCGAAGGTTCCTAACAGGTCAGCATAAAAGATCGTTTCCATAGATATAGCTCCAAGACAAATGTAAGATTTTTTCGTAACTGTTACTACGCTGGTCTGGGCGATCGCCCTACCCTAAAAACTCTGATGCTATAAAGCAGTGAAACAATATCTCCCCAGTACCATGGCTAAGGGGCGTACTATTGGTTAATAGCACCATCCTTGCTTTAACCGATTTTTAAATCGGGGTTTGATTCACTTAATATCCCTTAGTTTTCAACACGTTACTTCAAGATCGGCTTGAAGAGCAATACGCAATTTGCCGTAGTCCTTTGTTAAGTGATCGTTACAATTCGCAACTAACAAAAAGTGCAGGAATAAAATTAATTATTCCTCCCCCAAGGAATTCCACAGCTTTCACCATGGCGCTTAAATTAAGACTATGCAGCAACTTGAGCTAGGAGATGTTCAGAAACTTTTACAGACCATTCAGCAGCTTTACAGTTTTGTAGACCTAGACACCTTTCTAGACCACTCAGCTCATGCCATCGATCGCCTTATTCCCTCAGATATCTATGGTCCAGCGCTCCATTCTCAGCAAGGGGATAACTTTTCTATTTCTCTGTCTATGTCTGGTCATGCCGTGCTAGATCATCACAAGAGCCAGTTAGAAGAGGTTGCCCGTACTCACTTTTTTGAACATCCTACTGCCCAGTATTTTCCAAAAACTCTAGGGGGAGCTTATAAGGTTTCAGACTTTATCACACAGCAACAACTCTATCGACTAGAGGGACTGTACCAGCAGTATTTACGGGTCATGGGTGTTGCCGACCAAATGACCCTTTTCTTGACTGAAACCCTTCACCGCCCCGGAATGCTCCCGCAGGAAGTCCCTTCAGTTTGCTTTGCCCTCCATCGAGATCAATGGACTTTTACCGAACGCGATCGGCTGCTGTTGAACCTGCTACGACCTCACCTAGTGCAGGCCTACCAGAATGCCCACGCTCTCCACAAAGCTCA
>JANMHD010000124.1:0-2696 GCA_031374985.1 Coleofasciculaceae cyanobacterium OTE_70_metabat_329
CAAGCTGTGAGCTACTTGAAGGGGATTGTGGACTACTTAGGCTACCGGGGAGAACCAGTACCGTTTGAGGTGCCAATTTCAGTTAGTCCGGGGGAAGTGGGCGCTGATGGCAAGCTCCAAAATGATGAGCTTGAGGACTTCTTGAAACCTTCTAAGATGCAAGCGATCGGGTTCAAATGTATTGAAGATGGTGATTTAAATTCCCGACTTGCCAGATTACTATACGGGACGGAAATAGCGATCGCTGCCCTTTCTCGCCCGATCAGGATTCCCAAGGATGGGGAGGATGACAAGAACCAGTACCCCGGTGATGCTTTGCGGAAGGATCGCAAGGATCGGGAGGCGAAGGAGCAGGAAAGCTTTACTGCGATTACGACTAAAGCTAAAGAGTCAGCACGCAAGAAAAAATTAAAAGTTGAAGTAGAACGTAAAGAGGGCAACAGCTAATGGCACTTATCTTAGAGAATACGCTCCGTAGTCGAATTACTCGGTTTAAGAACACGTTGGATCCATCAGGTAAATTCAGAATTGGCAAGCGGGTTAAGGGCGCTTTGGAGAATATTGTGAGCGGGGCAATGTGGATCGCCCAAAAGTTTGCCGGGTTAGTGGGGTTCGTGTTTGGGAATTTGCTTAAGCTGATGCCCTTCAGTATTAGTTCTATTTTTGGCTTTTTGGTGAATGGCTATTACACCCTAAAAACCTTTAACTGGAACCAGACCGATGAAGAAATTAACAAGAAAATTGCCGCCAATAATCAACGGGTGGTAGATGCTATGGCTCCCGGGGCGGGGTCAGCTTTGGGGTGGGGGGTGGTGAGATTGGCGAATATGGCGATCGGCAAGGCGGGGGGAATGTTGCAAAAGGGCAAGCAACCCACGCCGGGGATTAATATTCCAGTTCTTAGTGGCAGGATTGCCCTGAAGTTGGCTGAAGAATCTAGGGATGAGGTGGGGGGACAGTTCAAGGCTTTCCTGAATACGATCCAGAGAACGCAAACTGAGAACGCTATGCTGGGCTTTCTATTGACCGCACGGAATACGGGGTTATTTGGTTGGAAACCTATTTCCGCTCCCCTGCCCAATGCCAGTTTTCAGGCAAAAATTGAGGCGGAGATAGAGAAACTGCCGGAGAATTGGCAGAATTTTGCTGAAGAATTTCTGGAATCCTTTGAGGAGGCGATTATTGAGGCTTGCTATATTGTGGCGTTTGAGGCGGATGATTATATGTTGATGATGAAACAGGGCTTGAAGCCACAGCAAGCAACCAAAACTTTTGAAGTTACGATCGATGTTCCTACCTCTACAAACTAATTATGTCTAAACCCTTAAAAGTAATTATCGAATCGACACTAGAAGACCTCGCTGACAGGATAGAAGCGTTAACTGAGGAGTATCAATTAAATCAGGGCAAGGATATCGGAACTTTCTATATCATGCCGGAGCAAGAGGTGATCGAACGAGCTGCCCGAAGACCCCAGATATTAATGTTGTTTGAGCAACCAGACAAGGAGCTTACAGAGAATTTTCCTAGACCTGTAGTAAGTCGAATATCTTTCCGATTGATGGAAAAGTCAAAGGAAACTATTGCCAAACAAGATTTAGAATTTTATGCTGGCAGAATCAAAACTTTATTTGGTGGTGAGACTCCCTTTATTTGGGAACGGGGGAAGGAAAGCTATAGCTACACTGACCACATCAAGGGCTATCGGTTTAAGGTGTTGGCAGCAAACGAACAGGCTGCGAGAAAGGTAGTCGAGCAAACGCTAGACATTCAATCTCACAGCCCTGATTGGGACTTGATGAATAAAAATTCTTCAGTAGTAGCCCCGGAAACAAAATATGATGACACGCCGGGGAAGAAAGTTATTTTAGGAGAAAGTTACCGGGAACCAAGACGGCGGCCTAAGGTGACAATGAATTTTTGGAAGGCAGAAATATTTATCCCCGGTATCAGTGGGCATAAGTTGCTATGCGATCGCTCTGGGTTTCTCTACAAAGCTAGTGCAGATACCTAACGGCGCTTAACAATAATTTCAATAATCGTAACCAACATCGTGAGGACTAGCCCAGCTACAATGCCCCAGTAGCGGTTACTGGTTTCTTTTTGGTTTTTTTCTATTTGCTCTAAGCGATAGTCCATAAGATCATCAGTCTTCGACATTTGCGCCCCTAGCTTGTTGATATCATTGCCATGATTTCTAACACTATCCCCTAGCCTATTTAAGTGTAATTCTGCTGTGCTGACTCTTTGGGACAAGAGCCTAACATTCGTATCTAAGGAGCCAGTGGTAGGTTCATCGTTCATATTTTCTTACTGATACTCCCACAGGGTTACGGCTATTTCTTCTATCCAGTTTGGCAATCTAAATCGCACCCGATATAAAGGAAATTCGGCGATCGGCAGAAAATGAATCGCAGTTTTTTGCCCTAGGAAAACCTTATGCTCCTGAGATTCGGGAACCAGTTCTTCACTAAGCACTCTGGACACATACCCGCCTAGTTTCCAGTGAGGTTTTGCTGAGGCAGATAAACATTGAATCATTAGGGTGGGATGGGATAATTCCACGGCAAACATGAAAGTTTCTGGATCGTTCCAACCATAAACCGTATGGGAACCGTGAAATATCCAAACCATAATGACCTAGCTTTGTTTCGCCTTCTTCCGTTTGCCGCCGCCAGTCTTAGATTCAATGGCAG
>JANMHD010000533.1:0-2740 GCA_031374985.1 Coleofasciculaceae cyanobacterium OTE_70_metabat_329
ATTCCGAAAATTTGTTAGATTAATAGTTGTCTGGGCTTGGACTGTGTTGCTAGCAAATAAACCTAAGGGAAGAATAGTCGCTAGTCCTGCCAAAGCTAAATGTTTTAATTGCTGTCTGTGCATAGTTTTTGTAGTTTTTATGGAGATATTATTTGTAATTTTGTTTTAGATTTTATGACAGTAGATTTTAAAACTTTGTTTCTTTATCTATCAAAATGATAATTGTGAGAATATAGAGAAAATATGCAATTACTAATCCTTGCACCCCTACCTATAGTGGCTAATAGCAAGATTTGCCTAATATCTACTTAATTTTATATGTATTAAATTTGACCTTAATATTGTTTTTAACTATGAATAAAATAAATAAAACTAGTCAGGAAATTGCCAGCTATGGTGCATGGCGATCGCCCATCACAGCAGAATTGATCGTCAAGGGCAGTATTGGTTTAGGGCAAATAGAACTAGATAGTGATAATCTCTATTGGACAGAAGGCAGACCTGCGGAAGGGGGCAGAAGTGCGATCGTCCATCGTGATTCAACTGGAGCAATTAAAGACCTGATTCCTGCCCCTTTTAATGCTCGGAGTCGGGTGCATGAGTATGGCGGTGGTTCTTTAGCAGTAGATCAGGGAGTAGTTTATTTTGTTAATTTTGCTGATCAAAAAATTTACCGTGTGGAGACTAAAGTTAGTCCCAATTCTGAAATAAAAGCACCCGTAGCTTTAACGAATGAAGGAAATTATCGCTATGCAGATTTGGTGATCGATCGCCCCCGCCAACGCCTAATTGCTGTGCGGGAAGATCATAGTCGTGATGGAGAGCCAATTAATACTCTAGTAGCGATCGATCTTACCAATGGATCTCATCAGCAAATTCTCGCTTCGGGACAGGATTTCTACTCCTCCCCGGCGTTGAGTCCCGATGGGAAATACCTAGCATGGCTCACTTGGCAACATCCCGATCTGCCTTGGTACAATACCCAGTTATGGGTTGCCGCTTTTGATGAAGTGGGGAATTTAGCTCCAGCGCAATTGGTGGCAGGAGGAAAGGATGAATCTATTTTCCAGCCAGAATGGGGAGCCGAGGGAAGTTTATATTTTGTGAGCGATCGCTCTAATTGGTGGAATCTTTATTGTTGGCAACAGGGAGAAATTATCCCTATCTGCGAGATGGCAGCAGAATTTGGTTTACCTCAGTGGGTATTTGCCATGAAAACCTATGGCTTTGCTTCCCCCGAAGAAATCATCTGCACCTACGGCCAGCAGGGACTCTGGTATTTAGGCAGGATCAATCTGCAAACCAAGGAGTTAACCACTTTAGAGATTCCCTATACAGATATTTCTGGATTGCGAGTAAATAATCACAAAGCAGTATTTCTGGGTGGTTCTGCCACAGCCCCCACAGCTTTGGTTGTTATGGATTTACAAACCCAAGAGCTAGAGGTGATCAGAATTTCTAGCCAAGTTACCATCGAGCCTAGCTATTTCTCAGTACCAGAAGCGATCGCCTTCCCCACCGAGCAGGGCTTAACTGCCTACGGATTCTATTACCCGCCCTGCAACCCCGATTATGTTGCACCTGAGGGAGAAAAACCACCTTTAATTGTTAAAAGTCATGGAGGGCCAACAGCGGCTACTTCTAGTAGTTTTAGTCTGCGGATTCAATACTGGACTTCTAGAGGATTTGCTGTGCTGGATGTGAACTATGGGGGCAGTACAGGTTATGGACGGGAGTATCGCCTGCGTTTAGATGGGCAGTGGGGAATTGTGGATGTGGATGACTGCACCAATGGGGCTAAGTATTTAGTCGATCGGGGTTTAGCGGATCCTCAGAAATTAGCGATCGCTGGCGGCAGTGCCGGAGGATTCACAACCCTTGCTGCCCTAACTTTTCGGGATACTTTCCAAGCGGGAGCTAGTTACTACGGAGTTAGTGATCTGGAAGCTCTAGCTAGGGATACCCATAAATTTGAGGCTAGATATCTCGATCGTTTAATTGGCACTTATCCAGACCAACAGGAGATTTATATAGAGCGATCGCCCATTAATTTTACCGAGAAGCTCGATTGCCCTGTGATTTTCTTCCAAGGCTTAGAAGACAAGGTTGTTCCCCCTAATCAAGCCGAAATGATGGTATCAGCCCTACAGCAAAAAGGTTTACCTGTGGCCTACGTTGCCTACCCCGGTGAACAGCATGGCTTTCGTCAGGCACAAAATATTCAACGCACCCTAGAAGGAGAACTATACTTTTATAGTCGGGTATTTGGTTTTGCTTTGGCAGAAGCGATCAAACCTGTAGAGATATTTAATTTAAGCTAATTTAACGTGAGTTTGATGGAAACCTATAAAACTCTTCTGGCTTTATTGCCAAATTAAGAATCGGAAAAAATGATTTGCTTGTCATCAAGCTTGCAAAAATTATCGAACTCACGTTAAATAATACCTAATGTTATTGAGCTAACACGCTAAATAGGTGATTAGACAGAGTTTTTCTGTAAACATCCTGTACACGGTAAACAGCCGGAACTTTTCTGCATAATACCCTCTATAGGGTAATTAGCCCGAAACTTGACATTCAGCCTATATGCCCTATATTGACATTAGACAGAATTTTTCCGTCTAGTACATAGTTAGCTGGCTCCGGACACAGGTGCTGCACTCGTTCTTGGAGGCTGTCGGTAAGTGTGAAAATACCCAAGAGGTTGTCTGTTGTGGCAGTTAGTTGAAATGGTTTATTA
>JANMHD010000534.1:0-1778 GCA_031374985.1 Coleofasciculaceae cyanobacterium OTE_70_metabat_329
TCTAGATGGAGAATAATTTCTGCTGATGTTAAGAATATTAAGGAATCAGCCCGAATAGGCTCACTGGAAAGTTCAGAGGGTTTTAATTCTGTGAGGGGAATAGGTTCACCTAAAATCCAACTGGCAAAGTCAGCGGAGAAGGTTTCGGCTAGGAATTTGCAGGTATTATCAAACATTGAAAAATTTTATCATCCTTGGCAAAAGATTTGCAGCCGAGATCATAGGGCGATCGATCATAATTAGGACTGTGTTATTCTATGAATCGAGTGGATTGAGTCCCAGTTATACAGGCGCAAGACCTCATATCCTCACTAGAACTAGGCCACATTCCCTTAAAATTTCCCGTGAAACAAAGAAGAATTTCAATCAAAACCTACATTAAACGCCGTCGTCTGTTAGCAACTATTGCTTTTCTTATAACTATTGGTGCATTTTTATTAGTGGCTCGACCTTGGCAAAACCAGAACCCATCCCAAAGTGTCCTTAATAAGCAGGATGTCACTAATATTAATACTATCAATGCTGCTAGCCCTGTAATTGAGACTAATGGCGGTTTTCCTCAACTTTCTCCTTTACCTGCTACCAAGGAGATTTGGGAATGTGAAGTGGCAATTGTTGGTGGTTCCTTTGGGGGGATAGCCGCTGCTGGTCAGGCAATGCAGGCGGGAGTTCAAACCTGTGTAATTGAGCTTACCCCGTGGTTGGGGGGACAAATCAGCTCCCAGGCTGTATCTGCGATCGATAAATCTCAAGCTATGAACTCCCTAGGAAATTTCTCAGCTAACTGGATTGAATTTAAGAAACTAATCGCT
This sequence comes from Coleofasciculaceae cyanobacterium OTE_70_metabat_329, assembly GCA_031374985.1. GTDB lineage: Bacteria > Cyanobacteriota > Cyanobacteriia > Cyanobacteriales > JAAUUE01 > JAAUUE01. Next base: position 813 of record JANMHD010000534.1, read on the forward strand.
CAACAAACCGTAAATTTGCCTGCTTGGACTAAAGTTCCTGTGGGGGCGAAAGTAGCAGATATCAATGGGTGTTGGGTTGGCAGTCTTTGCTTTCCACCCGATATTGGAGCTAAAGCAGCCGAACTCTGGTTAAAACAAGCCTCTGCTAAATCTCCCAAGAGTCGCTGGGGAACTGGCATTGCCTTCAAGGGAGCAAAATTTGATCCTGATGGCAAAAATATTACTGCTATTTATGCTGTAAAACGAACTCCCAAAGATCCCAATTACTTTCCCAAAGGGAGGTTATCCCAAGAATTAGTTCCTTGGTATTACTGGAGTAGCGATGACTTGTGGGCGAAGACCCCCCTTAAGCTCCAAGCCCCTGCTGGCAAAAGAATGATTGTCATTGATGCCACAGATACGGCGGAGTTAATTGCTTGGGCGGGTTTGCCCTACCGGGTTGGCTCTGAGGCTAAAGCTAGAACGAAAGAAGTCCACGCTGCCCCCCAAGATAACCCAGAATGTACCCAAGCTTTTACCTATCCCTTTGCTTTGGCTATTTATGACGATAAGGGTAAATCTAGAGCCGAAATTGCTAAGATTCAACCCGGTTGGTCACGAGAAACCCACCGGAGTATGTATGATTTGGAAGGATTTCCCATGTTCCGGGGGCGGAGTGTATTTAACTACCGTCGCATCGTTAATGCTACAGGAAGCGATCGCTTTAAGGGGACTCCCGGTTTAGGGGATATCACCATGATCAACTGGAATAGGGGCAACGACTGGGGCATCATGAATCCATCCCTAATCATGACAGAGGCAGGATTGCAGAAATCTGGCCAGCGGCAGAACTGGACAGGGGGATTGAACTACAATGCCCTCAAGGATGGAGAAAATCATGCTCTCCTTTTTGCTGAGTGGCTGATGGAAAAGCAATCCCGCCCCAATTTTCCCCTCAGCTTGCTTCAAGGCAAGGATTCCCCGATG
>JANMHD010000535.1:0-6941 GCA_031374985.1 Coleofasciculaceae cyanobacterium OTE_70_metabat_329
GATCGAGTTGGTAGTTTAGAAGACCTACGCCACATTGCGGAGAACTTTCGCAAGCAAAATATTTTACTAGTTCTTGATGTTGTACTAAATCACACTTCTGATGAACATGTATGGGCAAAAAAAGCTATCAAGGGCGATCGCCGTTTTCAAGATTATTACTATATTTTTGAAGACAGAGAAATTCCTGATATGTTTGAACAAAGTATGCCAGAGGTTTTTCCAGAAACCGATCCGGGGAATTTTACTTGGAATCCTGATTTAGAAAAATGGGTAATGACAGTTTTTCATGATTATCAATGGGATTTAAATTACAGTAATCCTGCAGTGTTTATTGAAATGCTAGATATTATTCTATTTTGGGCAAATCAAGGTGTGGATGTTCTGCGCCTTGATGCGGTAGCCTTTTTGTGGAAAAAGATTGGAACTTCTTGCCAAAATGAGCGTAAAGCCCATTTACTTTTACAGTTAATGAAGGACTGTTGCCAAGTAACTGCCCCGGGGGTGTTATTTATTGCTGAAGCGATCGTTGCTCCCATTGAAGTAATTAAATATTTTGGCGAAGATGCGATCGTTGCGAAAGAATGTGAAATCGCCTATAACGCTACTCTAATGGCACTGCTCTGGGACGGAATTGCCACTAAAAATACAAAGCTTTTGAGTCAAGGAATCAAGAGCTTACCCAAAAAACTAGAGCGTGCTACTTGGCTAAATTACGTCCGTTGTCATGATGATATTGGTTTTGGCTTTGATGATGATGATATGCGTTTAGCAGGTTACGAACCTTCTTCCCATAGACGCTTTTTAGTTGATTACTTTAGTGGTAAATTTGATGGTTCGGCTAAGGGTTTAGAATTTATGTACAACGAAGCTACAGGAGATGGCCGGATCTGTGGTTCCTTAGCTTCTTTGGTTGGCTTAGAATCTGCTCTAGAAACCCACGATAAAGATTTAATTACTGCTAGTATTGATAGAATTTTATTGCTCCACGGAATTATTTTATCTTTTGGAGGAATTCCTTTAATTTATAATGGTGATGCCTTAGGCGTACTTAATGATTATAGCTACACTGAAGACCCTAGTAAAAGCAGTGATAACCGTTGGGTTCATCGTCCGAAAATCGATTGGGAAAAAGCCGAACTACGCAAAAAACAAGGCACTGTCCAATACACTATTTTTACCGCCATGAAAAAAATGATTTCTATTCGAAAAGAAATCTCTGCCTTTGCTGATTTTAATAATCGGGAATTACTACATCTAGAGAATGAACATTTACTAGGTTTTATTAGGTTCGATCATCAACGAACCTCTGAAAAAGTATTAGTAGTGGCCAATTTTGATTCAGAACCGCAATGCTTGGATTTGGAGATGTTAAATAATAAAGGTTTTAATCTTCATAGTCAATTTATTGACTTGTATAGTGGCAAAAAGCCATCGCACCAAGATGATCAGATTGTTCTTGAAGGTTATCAATTTTACTGGTTGACAGAAACATAGCACTAATAATAACCTATATCCAATTGCGGAACCACATGCGGAACTGATAGCTATTAGCACTAAGAGGTAAGCCCAGAAAAACTGGCATCCAGAAGATAAATGCCCCGGCCACTAATAAGATTATTACAATTCCGGCGATTTTTTGGTTGCTAGATCTGCTGTTTAACCAACGATCGACTAACCAAGCTAAACCCAAACTAGCAAATACCGCCGAACCCATATAATGATAAAGAAAAATACATCGATTGACCCGCATCCAGGGTAATAAATTAGCTGCCCAGTTTACGACTACATAAACAGCTAACCAGTTGCCTCCAGACCAATTTTTGCCACTGTTACTAATCTGTTGCCAAACTAACTTCAAGACATAAACTATTAATAATAAGATAGCTGCCGTAGATAACCACCATAAAAAAGGATTTCCCATGGCATGAACTGCATATAAAATTCCTCCTTCTCCGGGGGCTAAGGGTGGTATATGGGGAACCGGTTCAGTAAGATTTCTTGCCGTATCATAAAAGTATGCTACTGGTCGCCACATAACGAGCCAGCTATACCAAGTTGAGCAATAGGGATGGACATCGGCACTACTACCAATTCTTTTATGAAAGGAGAGAATATCTAACTGGGACTGGAGAAAATTTGGCTCTGGATTCATAATTAAATGAGGAATCCAAAGAAGACTATAGGTAATTACAGGAATCACTGCAAAGTTACCCAGAAACTGCCAGAGATTAATTTGACGTAAATTAGCTAATAGGGATAAACTTTTTTCCTCTTGCTTAAATTTTGGTTCTACTAACCAAGAAATCATCCAGACAAAGTAAATTCCGAGGAGAAACCATAAACCATTCCATTTAATTGCTGCTGTTGCTCCAAAGAATATCCCAGCGATCGCTAATTGAAAACTCCGTTTTGTCCCCTGATTTTTGAGAGCAAATAGCAAAAATAACTGCCCTAATAAGCCTAAAATTACCAAATAAACATTATTCAAAGCATAGCGAGATTCTACTAAAAATAATCCATCTAGGGCGGCAAATAAACCAGCAATTAAGGCATAACTCCAGCGGGGATATAGCTGGTAAGCGATCGCTGTCACCACTAAGGGAATAAAAGAACCCGTCAAAGCATTGAGCCAACGATAGCTAAAAGTGGAGCGGAGGGAGCCAGTTAGTTCATTCACGGTATCCTGACCGATCGGCATTTTACTCCCCAGCCAAATTCCTAAGGCAATAATATACTGGCTCAAGGGCGGATGGGCATTAAAAAACTTAGTTCCGGTTAGGTAGTCATTGGCAAATTTAGCGTAGTAAACCTCATCAAAAACTAGGGCATTAAATCTCCCTAACCCCCAGAAACGCAGGGTCAAGGAAGCCGCAAAGATTGCTGAGATACCCAAGACAAACCAGAGGAGTCCGGGAATAGCAGATTTTTTGGCATCATTCATAAAGGGGTTCCTTAACGTTAAATTTTAACTAGGCATTAGCTATGTATTAACTACGCTGAACTAGCTACGCTAATCAATTTAAGCAATAAATTACCCCTATTGATGTTTATTTTTCTAAAATGTTTCGCTATAGTTGGTAGCAACTGATGCTGTAGCTCTAGGTAAGACCCTTGATAATTAACAGCAATAGCTAGATTATCTCTACACTACAAATAATAGCCATGAAAAAAAATCACTCTGTCACTGCTGCATTAGCAGTCACTACGATAGCCTCTAGTCTTGTCTTCTCTTCCCTCATTGCCTCTGCCACACCCTGTAATTTCCTGAAAGGCAATAATGCCACCCAAGCCACCAGCGGCATCTCTCCTTCTAATCTAGTTTCTAGCAACCAGATTAGCCCCAATGGGAATCAATGGGGAATCTGGGGGATTGGGGCAGCGATCGCTGCTGGTCTATTTAGTACTGCTATGGTTCTGAAATATAGAACTAACCATCGCCAAGATGATGCGGTAGTAGCAGAGCTAGAAACTGCTGCGCCTGAGTTTCCTGAGTTGAGCAGTTTTGCGATCGTTGTTCCCCCAGAAGCTCTAATTTCTACTCACAAAGCTGAGGCAGATTTAACTTCTGTAGGTTAAACAAATCCTTAGAGCTTGTCAATTGCAGATTGCTAGAAATTAATAAATTAAATATTGCCAGAAAATCGAGTTTTTCTAGGATATCCAGAGGTTTACCTCTAATCTTAGATAATAGCTCGATTTTTTGTAGGTAATTTTGCTAGATAAATCTAGTAAGCGATCGTGTTGATTAAAGAGCTTAAATATCTTCTCTAGTTTTTCTTTGTTATTATAATTTCATATTACTAATAAATATTTATCTCCCTTTAAAGAAATCCCTAATCCTATGTTAGACGTTCTAAAGTCTCTACTGCTTCCCCAACAATATATTCCCCACGGTCACTGTTATTTATGGCAGACCCCCCTAGTAGGACTGCATATCTTTTCTGATGCTCTAATCGCTATTTCTTATTATGCCATTCCCATGATCTTGCTGTATTTTCTCCGCAAGCGGCAAGATTTACCCTTTAAAAGTTTAGTCATCTTATTTGGCACTTTTATTATCTCCTGTGGTACTACCCATTTAGCCGAGATTTGGACTCTCTGGTATCCAGCTTATTGGCTTTCTGGGGGGTTAAAACTATTTACGGCTATAGTTTCTTTTTATACGGTTTTCTGCCTCATAACCTTAGTTCCCCAAGCTCTCACTCTTAAAAGCCCGGCAGAGCTAGAAATAGTAAATCAAAAGCTCCAAGCACAAGTAGCAGAGACTTTGCAGGCAAGGACAGAACTACAAAAACTTGCGGAGGAGCTAGAAACTAGGGTAAAAGAACGGACTTTTGAGCTATCTAAAGCCTTAATTGATCTACAAAATACTCAACTAAAACTAGTCCAGAGTGAAAAAATGTCTAGCTTAGGGCAATTAGTAGCCGGAGTTGCCCATGAAATTAATAACCCAGTTAATTTTATTTCTGGAAATATCACTCACGCTGAAAATTATACAAATACATTAATGCAAGCACTTCATCTCTATCAAGCTTACTATCCCCAAACAAGCCCAGAGTTATTGTCAGAACTTGAAGATTTAGATTTAGATTTTTTGCTACAAGATTTGCCTAATCTGATTAGTTCTATGAAGTTGGGAGTAACGCGAATTCAAGGAATTGTCACTTCCTTAAGAACATTTTCTCACATGGATGAAGCAGAAAATAAACAAGTAAATATTCATGAGGGCATTGATAGTAGCTTAATAATTCTCCAAGGCCGAATCAAGTCAAAATTTAATCAGCCAAATATTCCTAATATTAAAGTTATTAAAGAATATACAGATTTACCCTTAATTGATTGCTATCCCGGTCAGTTAAATCAAGTATTTATGAATATTTTAGTAAATGCCCTTGACTCTTTAGAATCGCACTATACAAATAATACTTTAGAAGACAACCCTAATTTTCCACAGATTATAATTAAAACTAGTCTCACTGATGATCAAGAAGTCAAAATTAGTATTAGTGATAATGGTCAAGGAATGAATGAAAATACAAAACAAAAACTCTTTGATCCATTTTTTACAACCAAACCCGTTGGGAAGGGAACAGGCTTAGGCTTGTCTATTAGCTACCAAATTATCACCGAGTATCACCGAGGAAAATTATTAGTTAATTCTACTTTAGGAGAGGGTACAGAATTTGTAATTATCATTCCTTTATTCTCCTCAAAACTCTAGCTAAACTCTAACTATAGGTAAATAATTAGTTAATAGGTGAACTGGGCAAGACAAGCGATCGTAATTCCTAGAAATAAGCCGACAATTACTTGAAACGGCGTATGTCCTAGTAATTCCTTGAGGCGGTCTTCATTAAACTTGTGACCTTCCTGGAATAGCTCATCAATAATTTGATTCAGAATCCTTGCCTGTTTACCTGCTGCCTGCCTCACTCCCGCCGCATCGTACATGACAATTACGGCAAATAGGGTAGCGATCGCAAACTGATTACTATCCCAACCAGATTCCTGCCCTACTCCAGTTGCTAAGGCAGAAACCAGAGCCGAGTGGGCGCTAGGCATTCCGCCTGTCCCCACCAACACCCGAAGATTAAACTTCTTTTGTCTAAAAAATTCAATAAATAGTTTAATGACTTGAGAAATCAACGAAGCAGAGATAGCGACGATTAAGACGTGATTATCGAGAATTGTGGCAAAGTCCTGCATAGTAAGCTCCTAATTGGGGACTCCTAGTTAATGAGTACGCATAGTAATAAAATCAGCGATCGCCCTCAGTGCTTCTCCCTTTTCTCCCCAAGGAGATAGTTCTTCCTGAGCCGCTACCACCAATTCATCTGCTTTGCGGCGGGATTCTTCTAAACCCCACAAACTAGGATAAGTAGCTTTCTGGGCTTGTAAATCTTTTCCAGCGGTCTTGCCAAGCTGTTCTTGGGTGGCAGTAATATCCAGGATATCATCCACAATCTGAAAAGCTAAACCAATATTTTGGGAATAACTGGCCAACTTTGCTAAATCTGCTGCTTCAGCCCCTGCTAATATTGCCCCAGAGAGGACACTTGCCTCTAGCAAAGCTCCAGTTTTGTGAGTATGAATAAAAGTTAAAGTTTCTTCAGTAATATCTGGCTTCCCTTCAGACTCGAGATCTACCACCTGCCCGCCGACTAAACCAGCCGCCCCCACGGCCTGAGCTAGTTTTGCTACTACTTGCAATAATCTGGATGCAGGAACATCTTTAGTAGTAGTTACCATTTCAAAAGCATAAGCTAAGAGAGCATCTCCAGCTAGGATAGCAATATCTTCCCCGTAAACCTTATGATTAGTCGGTTTCCCCCGGCGGAGGTCGTCATTATCCATAGCTGGCAAGTCGTCGTGAATTAGAGACATGGTATGAATCATCTCTAAGGCACAGGCTGTGGGCATGGCCATAGCTGCATTTCCCCCCACCAGTTCACAGGTCGCAAGACAGAGAATTGGGCGTAGGCGCTTACCCCCTGCCATGAGGGAATAATGCATGGATTCATAAATTTTTTCTGGATAAACTATAGCGATCGACTGGTTTAGGGCGGTTTCCACTTCCTGCTGTCGCTCTTTAAGATAACTATTTAAACTAAAATTACTACCCATCCCTTAAAATCCTCACCTCAACTCCTCAAATATTCCCCATTATTCTATCTGCTTAAGGAACCTTTACTGCCTAGGAATGATAATAATTGATACTGAAATAAGCTCCAAAAATCTGCGGATCAAGAATGCTAAAATCTCTAGATGTTTGATAATACCTGCAAATTTCTAGCCGAAATCTTCTCCGCTGACTTTGCCAGTTGGATTTTAGGTGAACCTATTCCCCTCACAGAATTAAAACCCTCTGAACTTTCCAGTGAGCCTATTCGGGCTGATTCCTTAATATTCTTAACATCAGCAGAAATTATTCTCCATCTAGA
>JANMHD010000544.1:0-2566 GCA_031374985.1 Coleofasciculaceae cyanobacterium OTE_70_metabat_329
GCTAGATCTAGAACTTGGGGGTTGGGGAATTGGTTGACTAACTGCCAAATCATAGTGTAGCTGCCATCGTTATTACGATCGATTGGCTGTAATGCCACCACAATATCACTACTAGAAGTCTGCAATATTTGGTCGAGATAACGCCGATCGCGGCGGGGAATCACTTCCCGATTAACTAAAGGTGCAGGTAGTTGGAATTGTACCAAGCGGACTAAATAGGTTTGATTGAGGACTAGGGGAACGCCGCGCGATCGTAAACCCTCAGGGGCAAAATTATCTAGCTTTCCCGTTAAGAAACGGCGGCGATCGACCTGCAATTCCTCAATTCTGCTGGGGGGAGCATAGCTAAAAAAGAAGCGGTACTCTGGGCGAATATGCAAACTGGTTTGATCCCTTCTAACTTGCTCCAAATCTCTGAAATCTACTGTCCCCAAATTCCAGATAAAGCCATAATCTAAGCCCGGTTGAACAATTTGTAAATTCCCGTTGCTATCCACTTCCAAGGAAAGGCGAGCAGGGGTAGGGTTGTTGCCAGCCGTCAAGACTGGAGTGAAGGAGAATTCTTGAGCAATAGTGGGTTGGAGACGACTTTGGATCTGGTTTAGGCGTTGAGAACTAAGGGAAGCTGGGAGAATGCGAGTAATTCCTGTATTGGGCTGTTGCAGAAAGGCTCGATAGCGGGAAAAATCAGCCGGGAGTAATGTCTCTTGGATTCCCCTTTGAGGGTTAGGGTCTGCTGTAAAAAGAATATTGGCCGGAAAAGCAGCGGCGGTAGCAATCAAATTTTGGCGAACAGATTGAGTAATTTGTTGAATTTCGGTGGCAGGGGCGATCGCAGGTAATAGGGGCGGCCGGAAATCGGCGATGGCAGGCTTGGTCGGACTACCAATAATCACCGAGCCAAATTCTGGCAGTCTTGCTGTAGCACTAGGCTGAGAGAAGGTAGTACTAGGAATACTAAAACGGGGATCACTGACGGGAATATTGCCACTCACCAGAGGATTATTACTCAATCGCAATAGCCCTAATCGACGATTCAGCACCGGCATCAAGGTTAACAATTGCTGCCGAGAGTTATGAAGGGTGCAGTATACCTGTTGTTGTTGATTGCTAAAGTTATTATTAAAGTTATCAGTAGTGTTACCAATACCCTGACAGATAGCTTGAGGATCACGGTTCTCGGCTCTTAGAAAATTATTAACTCTAGTATCATTTCGTAAAAGCTGTAATTGCGCCTGATCCAATTGTTCGGCATTGGCAGTGGTGAGGACAACGGAGAGGCGATCGATCAAACTCACCTGAGCTTGCACCAAATCCTCGGTTTGCCGCCAAAAATCTTCATTATTCTGCTCTGTAGGTTTAGGGATCACAACTTCCTGAGCTAAAGCCGGAGTTTGATTAACCAGAGCCAAAAGAGGAATTAAAGCTAATAATTTTTGATATTGCATAATATTTCCGGCTATAAAATCTAGAATAAGGTATTGGAACTAATTATCTACCAGCAATTATGGCAAATTTATTTCTTGATGCTCAGAATTTATTATCAGATTTAATCCGCCGCTACCAATCCCAAGTAGATTATCTCTCTATTCGCCTCGAACAAAATGAAAGTACGAGTATTATGCTCCGGGGCAATGCGATCGAAACCCTCAGTGAAGGGCTGGCGATCGGTGGTCAAGTCCGGGCTTGCTATAAAGGTGGTTGGGGTTTTGCCAGTTTTAATAATCTTCAGGAGTTAGAACTGCGAGTAGCAGAAGCAACCACGGCAGCAAAACTAGTGGGCGAAGAAGAAACCCTCCTTGCCGCAGTAACACCAGTGGAAGCTAGCTGGGAATTACCCCTAACTGGCACGAATCCTCGCCATATTCCCTTGGTACAGAAGAAAGAATTATGCGATCGCTACAATCACCTCCTAAAAAGTTATAGCCCGAAAATTAATAGCACCGTCATCCGCTACAGTGACAGCAGCCAGAAAATCCTCCTCGCCACCTCTGAAGGGACTATGCTCGAACAGGCTTGGGTTGATCTAGAAATGCGGTTTGCGGCCACGGCTCGTAATGGGGAAACAGTGCAAACTGGTCGAGAAACTACTGGTTCCCGCAATGGTTATGAAGACCTGCTTAATCTTGATGCCCAAGTCCAAGGCGCCGCAGAACGGGCTGTTAATGCCCTGAGTTTACCCATCGTCAAGGGCAACACCTACACTGTAGTAATTGATCCCATCCTTTCTGGCTTATTTGTCCACGAGGCTTTTGGCCATCTTTCGGAAGCCGATGCTATCTATGAAAATCCCGATCTTTTAGAAACCATGAGTATGGGGCGAAGATTTGGTTCTCCAGAATTACAAATTTTTGATGGGGCCGCACCTTTAGGACACCGGGGTAGCTATGCCTACGACGATGAGGGAACTCCAGCAACTACTACTCAGTTAATTAAAGATGGAGTTTTAGTTGGCCGTCTCCACTCTAGGGAAACTGCTGGAAAATTGGGGGAAGCTGCCACCGGAAATGCCCGCTGCCTCAACTATCACTATTCTCCTATTGTGAGAATGACTAATACTTGGATT
>JANMHD010000603.1:0-2841 GCA_031374985.1 Coleofasciculaceae cyanobacterium OTE_70_metabat_329
CCAAGCTGAAGCCCTGGACTTAAATAAAAAAGTCATTGATACTATCCATGATGAAGTTCCCGACTGGAAAAATGAAGAAGTCCGCACCTTGCTAGGAAAATTTCTTTTTAGTGGTGATACAGCTTTCAAACAAGTTGGTTCCCTTAGTGGTGGTGAGAAAGCCCGATTGGCTCTAGCCAAAATGTTGTTGCGTCCAGCGAACTTATTAATCCTTGATGAGCCAACAAATCACCTCGATATTCCTGCCAAGGAAACCCTAGAGGAAGCGCTGCAAAACTATGAAGGCACAGCATTAATTGTGTCCCACGATCGCTACTTTATTTCTCAGGTAGCTAATAAAATTGTCGAGATCCGGGATGGAGAATTTCGGGTTTATCTAGGAGATTATCATTATTACCTAGAGAAAATTGCTGAGGAAAAGGAACAGGCTAAACTAGAGGCGATCGCTGCCGAGCAAGCTGCCAAAGCCAAAGCCAAAAAAGCCAAAGCCACTGCCAAAAAAAGTTAAATCTAAGTCTAGTATGAGGGCAAAACGGAAAAAGCGGTTTGGGATATTGCTTATCTAAATTATCTTCTGTCCCTTTGATTTTTATGCAGTTGCCCTGATATCAAAATGGCTAGCCAAGCTTAGAAATTAGTAAGATGCTATTATCAAAATCAGATAGTACTACCAAATACTTACTATGCCTCTTATCGAACTTCTACCAACCGTTAGTCAACTGACGCATCAAGATAAGCTCCGACTTATTCACTTCCTTTTGCTTGCAGTTGCTAGAGAGGAAGGATGTAGCCTAGAAACTACTCATAATGAACATTATGAAAATACCCTGATGAAGCAACTAGCAATTACTGAAGCTGTTGTATGGTCACCTCAAGCCGATCATAAAGCGGTTCAAGCCCTGTCAGACCTTTTAGTTGCAGCACAGGGTGTATCGAATGCTTGATGGTCATCGTTTTTCATTTACAGAAATGACTGATAGTTCTGGTCGCTTTAGCATCTTGCCATACTTACCAATAACCTTGACTAATGAAAAATGTTCAATTGAGGTTGTGGCTTTATTGGACACTGGTGCTAGTGTCAATGTCTTACCCTACGAAATTGGACTACAAATGGGAGCAGTCTGGGAAAATCAAACTGTTCAAATTCCCTTAAGTGGAAACCTTGCTCATAGTGAGTCACGGGGACTCGTTTTGACCGGGAAAGTTGCACATTTCCCACCTGTTTTACTTGCCTTTGCGTGGACTCAAGCAACAGATGTACCAGTAATTTTAGGTCACATGAATTTTTTTGCAGAATTCAACGTGTGTTTTTATCGCCATGAGTTAGCTTTTGAGATTTGCCCACTCCAAAAATAAAGTGTTGCTAACCCACCCGCAGCATAACTAGACCGTTAATACGATCGCCAATCTCGTAGGCTATGTTAATAAAACATAACGCACCTCAATGATCTAGAGATTTTTGTTTTTTTGAGCTATCCACTTATCTTCATTTGATTTTGAATTAGCTTTAGAGAATATCTATACTTTATCTCTCAAGTCGCAAATAAAATTGTGGAAATCCGGGATGGAGAATTTCGAGTTTATCTAGGAGATTATCATTATTATTTAGAAAAAATCGCTGAGGAAAAGGAACAGGCAAAATTAGCGGTGATCGCTGCCGAACAAGCCGCCAAAGCTGCTGCCAAGAAGGCTAAGGCTACTGCAAAGAAAGGTTAATCCCTCAATCTTTAATCCCTTAGTATCTATTACTATTAAAGGTAACTTTTCACCTACTTAATTTGGGAATAAACATGATTCTTGATCATCCAATTGTCAATAAATATATGTTTTTTCCAGATCAACCACGGTTGAGCCAAGTTTATTTGTGGAAGTAGAAGATGGCAGAATTCCTTGTTATCTGCGTTTGCAGCGTACAGGAGTGGGATCATCCATCCCGTAGGTTGGCTTAACTCAAGGAAACTCAGCCCACTATCTAACTAACTTTTATCAACACTTCACTCCATAACCCCTCGTAACTCAACAACAACTATTTCTAAAGCTCTCTACCACTCCTCATAAAACCCCTAATTCCCGTTAGGAAATTTTGGGATGATTTTGAGGATTTGAAGAATGGTCTTAGGGAAATGTTAGGCTTTTATGATAAACCATCTACATAATCTGTAAGGAATTAATCTTATGTCTGAGCGAAATGGCGTGATGATGCAATACTTTCATTGGTATAACCCTGCTGATGGAAGTTTATGGAAACAGGTAGCCGAGAAAGCTGAAGAATTAGCAGCGGTAGGAATTACCGCCCTATGGCTCCCCCCAGCTTATAAAGGCAATGGTGGTGGTTATGATACAGGCTACGGGGTTTATGATTTATTCGATCTAGGGGAATTTGAGCAAAAAGGCTCGGTGCGGACAAAGTACGGCACTAAAGATGAGTATATTCAGGCTATTAAAACTGCCCATAGTCACGGAATCCAAATCTACGCCGATGTGGTGTTTAACCATCGGATGGGAGCCGATGCTGAAGAAGAAGCTGAAGCTACTCCCTTTGACCCCAATAACCGTAATGTTGCGATCGGGGAATATCAAAAAGTTAAAGTCTGGACGCATTTCACCTTTCCGGGACGACTGAATAAACAGCCCTTTGATACAGCAACTCAGTACTCTAGTTTGGAATGGCATTGGTGGCATTTTGATGCGATCGACTACAATTCCTACAACCAAGGAGAAAAGGCAGTTTATCTTCTTAAAGGTAAAGAGTTCGACCAAGGAGTAGACTTAGAAAAGGGTAACTTTGCCTACCTTATGGGCTGTGACCTAGATATGGATAGTGAAGAAGTCCGGGGAGAG
>JANMHD010000604.1:0-5988 GCA_031374985.1 Coleofasciculaceae cyanobacterium OTE_70_metabat_329
CGTCCTCGATCGCCGCATCGGTGAAAATACAGCCTTAACCAGTCGGTACTCGGTTTATTCCGGGGTGAATGGGGTGATTGGTCAAGGGGCGATCGGTCTAAATCATAACTGGGTCGTCAGCAAGGGTTTACGCCTTAACCTCACCTACGAATATATTTTCAACAATCTCTTTGCCAATACGGGAGCAGGAACACAATTTGCCCAACCCTATGCCACAGGACAGACTTCTTCTAGTCTGGGTAATTTTGGTGGTCAATCCTACAGTGTGGGCTTGGAGTATAATCCTACTCAAGATTTTCAGGCCAGTGCTAGAATCGAACGCCGGACTAGTAGTGCTGGGAATAATACCGTCATTTCCACTGCGGCTGCGGGCAGATTATCTCCTTCCCTGACAGGGTTATTCCGCTATCAACAGGCAGGCTCCTCGAACCAGTTATTGCAAATCGGTAATACTGCTAGTCTCCGCTTAGGTATGGCCTTCCGAGATCCGGCAGACGACAGGTTTAATGCCCTCTTAAGCTATCAATATCGTAGTAATCCCAATACTATTCCTGATAATCTTCTGAATAGTTCCGGTGCAGGATCAAGGGATCATTTATTATCGATCGAGGGTATTTACGCCCCAGATTGGCAATGGGAATTTTATGGCCGTTATGCTCTGCGCCAAAGTACTAGTTTTTTGGCAAATAATATTAGTACCGATAGTACAGTCCTTTTAGGACAAATTCGGGCTACTTATCGCTTTGATTATCGAGCCGACATCGCCGCCGAAGTTCGGTGGATTGGTCAGCCCTCGGTAAATTTTGGAGAATTAGGCCTAGCACTAGAAGGGGGCTATTACCTTTCCCCAGATTTGAGAGCCTATGTAGGCTATAGCTTTGGGCAAGTTAGTGACAATGATTTTTCTGGATTCCGCTCTAGAGGTGGAGTCTACTTTGGCATCACCCTAAAAGTAAATGAACTCTGGGAGGGCTTTGGCAGACAAACCCCTCAACCCAGAAATGAAGTCGCCGAAGCTCCCCCGCCCCAAGGACTAGCCACTACAACTCTTCCTGCCAATAATCCAGTTGCGCCTATTTCCTCCAGATAAAAATCTAGATCAAAATCACTGCAAACCCAGCACCCGACATGTTCAAAACCCTTAACAAGTGGATTAAAACTTCTACCCCTTGGCAAACCATCCTTAGATTCTTGATGGTATTCCTAATTACTTGCACTTCCCTAGTGGCATCTTTTTCTATTATTACCTTTGCCCCCCCCGCCTATGCTGCTAATGCCTGTGTACCTAACGGTTTTTACGGCTCTGGTCTGGGTAACAACAAACTTTATATCTTAGATGTTACTACTGGTATACCCACAGAAGTAGGAACTAATGTTTTTCAATTTGCTACTGCTGCAATTTCTCGAGACGAACGAAGTGGCAGAATTTACTATATTGAAGCAGGAACAACCTCACCACGGATAGGCTATTACAACCCCCTTACTGGAGATAATGGAGTGCTAAGTAATACCCTAACTTTAACGGGTGCTGCTATTAAGATGGCACAACAGGCAAGTACGGGAGATTTATTTATTGCGGGGACTGATAATGCAATCCTCCGAATTAGCGTTAATGACGCAACTAATGTTTTTACAAGCCCTGTAACCATTACGCCTACTCCAGCAATTGGCATAGGCAGTGGAGATATTGCCTTTGATCCTTCTGCTCCCAATACCTTGTATTTAACTCGGCAAACAATTCCGGGGATTGCCAGTCCAGTGCAGTTGTATCGTATAAATGTAACTACTGGTGCATCTGTCCTCGTCGGCACAACCACTCAATCCCTAGAAAATGGTTCCCTTGCCTTTGATGCAAATGGAAACCTACAGATGGAAGGATTCAATACTGCTCTTGTACCTCAGTATGCTTTGTATCAACTTAATACTAGTAATGGTCAGGCCACGATCGGCCCACCTATTATTATTGCCGGTGCTTTTCCCGGATTTAGTGATTTTGGGACTCTGCCTAGCCTAACTCCCTCAACTACAATTGCTAGTGTAGTTCTCACCAAACGAGCTAATGTTGATGCGCTCCTGCCCGGTAATCCGATTACCTATGAAATAGAAATGGTTAATACGGGAAACTGTGATGCCCTGGGACTTACCTTAACAGATACTTTCCCCGCCATAATCAATAGCCCTGTCCCTGCTTGGACTTCTAGCTTCAAATTAACGGCAGACCCGACACAGAATGGAATTGGACGGATGACCCCTGCTAGTGGCAATGGCAATATTAATGCTCAAGTTAACCTTAGTGTTGGCTCTACACTAGTTATTACTGCTACAGGAACCGTAAGTGCAGCAGCAGCAACTCCTCAAACTATTACTAATAGTGCGACAGTAACTCCACCAGCAGGAGTCAATTTACAAGGAGTTCCCCCCAGCGCGTCAGTTGTCTCAAACGTAGTTTCTACGGATATCTTGAATATCAATCAACCAAACTTAGAAATTAGGAAAACTGGATCACCCACTTATATAACTGGCAGTAATGTTACTTTCACCTTGACTATCCGAAATATTGGTGGAGGAGCCGCTAATAATGTGGTTGTGAATGATCCCCCCCCAGCCGGTACTACTTTTGTGTCGAATAGCGGAGCTTGTGTTACTGCTTTTCCTTGTAATCTTGGCACTTTGAATGCTGGGGCAACGGCAACTATTACCACAACTCTGTCCACTTCAGTAGGGACTCCGCTGCGGCTAAATAATGTGGCTACGGTTGCTGCCTCTAATGAAGATACTAGACTTCTTAGGGATAATACAGCGACTGCTACGACCGTGGCACCTGCACAACCAGTCGTGGTTCCTCCAGTTTTACCCCCCGTAGTTGATGTGGCGATCGGCATTACTGCCCCTCCATCAGTTCCGCCGGGAGCTAATTTTACTGTCACCCTCACGGCTAGGAATGTCGGCACAGCTAACGCCGATAATGTGATAGTTAGCTATGACGTTCCCGCTGGAGTCACCGTAGTTAGTGTGCCATCGGGTTGTGTTTATAATCCCACTGCCTCAACTATTATCTGTGCTGCCATTCCTACCTTCGGGAGAGGAGCCACCACTAGTTATGACTTCGTGTTCAAAGCCCCCGATACTCCCACTACCCTGACAGGAGTAGCCCGGATTAGCACCACTAGCCCCGAACCGAATACCGGGAACAACTCTGCTGCTGCTACAACCACCGTAGCGATCGGCGCCCCAGACCCTAGTTTGCCCCCCGGAATAGTCGTTATCCCGCCAGTAATCATTCCACCCGCAGTTCTAATTCCCTCAAATTTGGGATCTACCCTGCAAGCAGCCAATCCCCCCGTGAATAATCGAGATGGCACAGAAACAGTCACCTTTACCCTGACTATTACTAATACGGGAACTCAAACCCTAAGTAATGTTCAGGCAATTCTGGATTTGGTAAAAACTTTTAGTGGGGTTGAAAACTTTGTAGTCCTATCTATTAATAGCTCTGACTTCTTAGTTAATTCCAACTTTAATGGTAGGGATCTGCAAAACCTGTTGACCAATGGAAATGTACTGACCCCCGGAGCTACGGGTACAATTACCTTTAGCGTTCGAGTCACACCGGGATCTAATCTTGGACCCTACTTTGCTACTGCCACAGTCCAAGGAACAGACCCCAATGGTGTAGTTTTGACAGACATCTCTACTGCCGGAACTGTCCCAGATGCCAATGGTAATGGGACTCCTAGCGATGATAATACCCCAACAACAATTCAGTTTACGGGTGTTCCCAATCTACGGATTGTGAAGCGCATGACCAATGCTTTAAGGAATGGTATACCTATTACTAATGTTGATTTCAATACTTTCTTAGATGACCCCAATGATAGTAATGATAATGCTCCCGGCTGGTCTGCCCTGTCCCCGATCGGTCTAGCTAGGCTCACCGAAGCTAATTTATTACAAAGTGGAGATGATCTGGAATATACGGTATATTTCCTTTCTGATGGGACGGGAGTAGCCAGTAATGCTCAGTTCTGTGACCCAATTCCAGCGGGTTCTACTTTCTTGGGGGATACCTACGGTTCGGGTTTGGGAACCTTATTAAGACTGGAAGGGACAGAAAGACCCCAAACTAATGCTACCGATGGGGATCTAGGGAGATTTATTCCTGTCCTGACTCCAGCCCCTAGTCCTTGCCCTAGTCCGAATAATTCTAACGGGGCAGTGTTTATCCAGCTCCCGACCCTGAGTAATCGATCGCCCAACAATGTCGGGTTCATGCGGTTCCGGGTCAGAATAGACTAGACAAGCAAGGTCAAGAAATATTTAGCTTCTTCTAAAGGCTTTTATAAAACTCTAATTTCTGCATAGTCAGAGATTAGGGTTTTCCGTATTTGTTGAGAGTTTCGTCTTTGCTCTAAAATAATTAATGATTAATATGCTTGGGCGATCAAATCGATCTCCCCTAACCTCCCTGAAAAAGTGAGGGACATTAATAAAAATCCCTAATCTTAGGTAAAAATTTTGCTATCTTCCCTTATTGCTGACTTTAAAATCATTTTTGAGCGGGATCCTGCGGCCCGTAACTGGCTAGAAGTTTTATTTTGCTATCCCGGATTTCAAGCACTGGTCTTACATCGCTTTGCCCATTGGCTTTATCTGCTTGGGATTCCTTTTATTCCCCGCCTGATCTCCCATATTGCTCGGTTTATTACGGGAATTGAAATTCACCCAGGGGCTACGATCGGCAAAAGTGTCTTTATCGATCACGGTATGGGAGTAGTAATCGGAGAGACTGCAATTATTGGAGACTTTGCTTTGATCTATCAGGGTGTAACCTTGGGCGGTACAGGTAAGGAAAGTGGTAAGCGCCACCCAACCCTAGGAGAAAATGTAGTAGTAGGAGCAGGAGCAAAGGTTTTAGGTAATATTCAAATTGGTAATAGTGTCAGAATTGGTGCTGGATCCGTAGTATTGCGGGATGTCCCAGCAGATTGTACTGTCGTAGGCATCCCCGGCAGGATTGTTTATAGAGCCGGAGTAAAGGTGACCCCCTTGGAGCATGGCAGTTTGCCGGATTCTGAGGCAGTGGCAATCCGGGCATTAGTCGATCGCCTAGAATCCCTAGAAGCCCAGGTACAAAATCTGACCCAGCAGCAACCCAATGCCCTCTCTACGGAAGCTGCCTTCGCTGCCAAAGTTTTGGAATTAGCCCAGTCCGGAGAAAGTTGCCGCTTGCGAGATAAGGTAATTCAAGAATTTCTTGATGGGGCAGGTATTTAAAAGTTTTACCGCTACAGCTAGGGGTCTAAGACCTTGCGCTCTTACTAAATATTGCCGTTTCCATAATTTCTCTGTACCGTAATTCCTGTATATTAGATGTATACCAACTTACAAAGTAGAGGTAAAGGGATGGCGATCGCTACAGTTAACCCTGCTACAGGCAAGATATTACAAACCTATAACCCCATGAGTCCTGAGATAGTGGCAGAAACTGTAGCCCGATCGCAGGTAGCTTTTGAAGAATATCAATTCACCAGCTTGACCCAAAGATCGGCATGGCTGACTCAAGCAGCGGAGATTTTAGAAACTGAATCTAGCCATTGGGGCAAGTTAATCACCCTAGAGATGGGTAAGACCCTAAAAAGTGCGATCGCAGAAGTAGAAAAATCTGCCTCAGTATGTCGCTACTATGCTACCCATGCCCAAGAGTTTCTGGGGGATCAGGCGATCGCCACTGATGCTCAGTCTAGCTTTTTGCGCTATCAACCCTTGGGGGTGATTTTGGCAGTAATGCCTTGGAACTTCCCTTTTTGGCAAGTATTTCGCTTTGCAGCGCCAAACTTGATGGTAGGGAACGGGGGACTCCTAAAACATGCCTCTAATGTTCCTCAATGTGCCTTAGCAATTCAAGAAATCATGGAGCGATCGGGATTCCCCCAAGGAGTATTCCAAACCCTATTAGTAGAAGGTTCTCAAGTTTTGCCTCTATTAGAT